>JADFSR010000022.1 GCA_022560615.1 Gemmatimonadota bacterium | reverse complement strand
TGAGGAAGCGGCCCCAGGTCATCTGAAGCGGGGCAAAGCCCTTCACCTTCTTGTAGGTGGGCTGCACACCGTGGCGTTTCTCGGCCTCGTCGTTGTCCATGACCATGGCGTCGATGCCGAGGACCACCGCTGAGGGGGCTTCGAGCTTGAGGCGCCACACGAACAGGTGCAGGAGTAGGTGACGGAAGAGCCAGATCCGGGGCCACCAGAAGGCTGCGAAGAAGCGCTTGATGGCGTGCGACGAGGCCATCTGGCCCGGCTGGGTCTCGATCGCTGCCGCGTAGCCCTCATCCTGCTTGAGCTCATCGAAGCGGACAAGATGCCGACTCGTTCCGTCGAGGAAGAAACAGAACATCTGGTGGAAGAGCGTGGCCACAGGAAGCCCTTTCGAACTCTTGCGCATCGAGCCGAATAGGCGATCGAGGTGGGGCAAGATCTCGAGGTTACGCACGTAGCGGCTGAACAGAGCCAGGCCACCTCGGCCCGTCAGGGTGTCGGACGTGACCTCAACACCATCGAACAGCGGTGGAGCAGCATTGCGCGAGGAGAGCGACTCGGCGATCATCACTTGGCACCCTTTGGGTTGAGGGCGGTGGCGACCGCCACTGGCTATAACTTGTTGTGCACCAGTAACTTAACCCATAGGGTGCCCTTTTTCTACCTCAAGAATCGCTCAGTTTAGGCTAACGTCTCGCGATTCTACTGCGCGGCAAACATGCTGAGCGCAAGCGAAGTATGCGACCCTCCCGCTCCTTCCGCGGCTGTAGCAATCGTTTGTTAGAACGCGCCACGAGGGTCGACGCCATACTCCGACCTCAGGATCGCGTACATCGCAACGTCCTCAAACTCGCCATGCGCCACGACGTGTTGCCGTTGAATCCCTTCCGGCTTCATGCCGAGCTTCTCCATCACCCGCCCCGAAGACGGGTTACGGGTCATGTGACGTGCCTGGATCCGGTTCAGACGAAGCTCATTGAAACCGTAATAGAGCAACGCTCTCGCGGACTCCGTGGCATAGCCCCGATTCCAGTAGGGCAGCCCCACCCAGTATCCAAGTTCGCCTCGGCGGTGCGCGGCGTTGATGTGGAGGCCAACGGCCCCCACCAAGCCATCAGCATTCGATGTGATCGCGACCGTGAGGAGCTTCCCGGCATCCCAGCCGGGCCGATGAGTAGCGATCCAAGCCTCAGCCATCCCGTCTTCGTACGGATGAGGGATATTCTGTGTCGTTAGGGCGATCTCAGGGGCTCCCGCGAGGCTCTGAACAACCGAGGCGTCCTCGACGTCGAAAGGACGAAGGGTCAACCGCTGGGTCTGAAGTGTCGGGATGGACATCGCCTGGCAGTCGCTTGGCTCAGATCTTTGCAGCGCGTTCTAACGTATAAATGTCTTGCGCCGTCCTCCTCATTCTCCAGAGGAATTGGCTGGCGCCGTCGCAACTTAGTCCGATCGGCGTCTTCCCCGATAGACGCCGGCAGGCCTGCTATTCCTTGAGGTACGACGATTCTTATTGTCGCGGGGGCGGGAAGGAATAACCGAGCGTGGGGAGCGCTCCCGCTCTGCTACTTAATCGCGGGCCTAGCGACGCCTTCCGCGCTTTTCGCCGTCCGATCGGTCGAGCGGGCTTCGCACGCCCAGGCCGATCTGGTCGATGGCATGGAGGTAGATCATGGTTGTACGGATGTCTGCGTGGCCCATGAGTTTCTGGACTGTACGCACGTTGACGCCGTCGCGGAGGAGCTGGGTGGCGAAGGTGTGCCGAAACGTATGGCAGCTGGCGTTCTTCAAGATCCCCGTATCGCGAATAGCTGTCTTGACTTCGCGTTGGGGGATCGTAGGGATAGCGCTGGATCCAATCGAGGCATCCACTGACCCACCCATCCGACCACCATCGGGCCTCGCATGAACGACGACGATACGGGCCGAAACAGGACGAGAAGCCCAAACTCAGAATGTCCGGTCTCCGTAGAGGAAACGAGACATGCGGAGTGATTCGGAAACGCCCGGCCCTAAGCCAAAGACCGGTGTTCCTGCCGTGTCGAGGACGCGGAAAGAGCGGCCGAAATCGAGACTCTGTGGTGACTATGTGGTGACCTCGATCCATGGTGCGTCGAAAAGGAAAAACGCCACACCGACATAAGTCACTGTAATACTTCATCTTACCTAATCGGGGCGCTCGGATTCGAACCGGGGACCCCCTGCTGCCAAAGCAGGTGTGCTGGCACAGAGACAAACGAAGTTTCCGACGCCTGTGCCAAGTAACTGCCCTGAAACGCGTGCCGCCTACACGCTCAGCGAGGGCTGTCTGAGAGCCTGGCCCTGTCCTAACCGTCATTGTCGTCTCACGAGGTAGATCCCGCCCCCTGCTAGCGAGGGCGGGACTGGGGCGCCGTTAGCGGTCGGCGTCGTCCTAGACCGTGAAGCCGGTGCCGACAGTGGTTAGTACGAGCGCGACCACAACCACGACCCAGACAGCGGGGTGAGCCCAGATGGGCCGTAGCTCGCGCTTGACCTCCTCGAGGCGCCAGCTCGTTCAGCGCGATGGCCATGTGGCCTTCCTCGTCCTTGTGGCCGCTGACGAGGCGCGCTGAGAGAAGCGCGTTGACAGCCTTTTGATACTTCTCGGGCTGTTGCGTAGAAGCCGGGAATCGTTCCTGGGCGCGTATACTGTCCTCCGGTCCCCTAGTACCGTCGTGAGAGCTCGCGGAGAATCGTCTTCTTCGGGAGACTAATCTTGTTAGGAAACGGTTGTGACTTCCGTTCAGTGGACGCCAGTACGGGAAAAGGGGCTGTCGAATCGCAGACGAGGACACAACACGGCCGCTCGCCGGCGTGAGTTCTGGCACGGCACGCTGCCTGTGTAAATATGTGGACCGTAAGGCGTTGGGGGGAAATGGGTTAGGTGGCGCGATTCGGGCTCCCGTTTCGGAGTCATATGTTTCTTTGCGGATCGTCCGTCCGTGTGACAATTTCCGTGACGATCTGCGGGGTCCCTCCCACCCCGGGATTGCTCAACTACCATGGATGGGGGGATCTTCGTATGCGATTTAGCAACAGTCTCAAATGGCTTGCCGCCATTGCCGTGCTGGCAGTCGGTACGGCCGACCTCGCCGCTCAGTCCAACGCGACCCTGATGGGGCGCATCACGGACGCGACCGGCGCCGCTGTCTCCGGCGCACAGGTCAGCGTAACTTTGCCGTGATGATCAACGGCGTGCCCGTCAATGACATTGAGAACGGCTGGGTCTATTGGTCGAACTGGGACGGCCTCGGCGATGCGGCCACGAGCATCCAGCTCCAGCGCGGCCTCTCGGCGGTCAACCTCGCGACCCCATCGATCGGTGGCACGCTGAACGTCATCACCGATCCTTCGGCGCAGTCAGCCAGCTTCTCGTACAAGCAGGAAGTCGGTCTCGGCGACCTCGATCGTGCGGGTAACTGGGGCCTCGGCCGCAACCTGCTGAAAGAGACCTTCATAGTGAACTCCGGGGAGCACAACGGCTTCGCCGTGACGGCGTCCCTGGTGCGCAAGACGGGTTCCGGAATATTTCGCGGCTTCACCGGGGGTGACGCCACCTGGACCGACGCCTGGTCCTACTATTTGGCTACTTCCTATCAGATCAACGCGCGGAACCGGCTCGAGTTCTATGCGGTGGGTGCGCCCCAGCGGCACGGGCAGAACCTGTACAAGCTCAACATCGCGACGATCAATCAGGAGTATGCTCGCTCACTGGACGACTACGACCCCGCGGCTCTGACCAAGTTCGCCGAGGAGGGGGGCCGGCGAGGCAGCCCGAACGTCGGCCCGGTGAGCCCCTCGTACACGGGGAAGCAGTTTGCCAGCACGGGCCCCGGCGGTGGAGGCACGTTCGACCGCTTCGACTCGAACTTCATCAACGAGCGGGAGAACTACTTCCACAAGCCGCAGGTCAACCTGAATTGGTACTCCTACTTCGGGAATGGCCTTACGCTGACGACCGTGACCTACTACTCCGGCGGGAACGGTGGCGGCACCGGTACATACGGCTCACTCGGGTGGGACTACACGTACACGCAGCGCTTCCCGGACTGGGACGCCACCATCGCGCGGAATCTGGCGAACGACGACGGCTCGCGCGGCATCTTGCGCAACTCGGTGAACAACCAGTGGACCCTTGGTGCGATCTCGAAGCTCCGGAAGGACTTCCAGTCCGGGTTCACGGGTGAGATCGGCATCGATTGGCGCACGGCCAATATCGAGCACTACCGCGAGGTGCGGGATCTGCTCGGTGGCTCCTACTACAACGACTGCGGCTTTGGCTGTAGCTCCGACTTCTGGACAGGCAACGACGGCCAGCGGCGTCTGGGCGACAAGATCGCCTACTTCAACCAGAACGACGTGGACTGGCTCGGTGCTTACGTCCAGGGAGAGAAGACCTCCGTCGACGGATCGCTCTACGGCATGCTCGGCTTGTCCCAGAACTCATACACGTTCGAGGACTTCTTCGCGGACGACGGCACAGGCCAACCGCTCGTGCTCGAGAGTGGCACCCTCTCTGGCCTGCAGATCAAGGGTGGAGCGGTCCGTAACGTGACGGCCGAGTGGTCACTGTTCGGGAACGCGGGCTACGTGTCGAAGGTGCCGATCTTCGACGGCGTCATCGACGACAACAACGGCGTCATCAACCCCGACCCGAAGAACGAGAAGTTCCTCTCGTTCGAGGGTGGCGTGCAGTATCGATCGATGGACCGCGGCGTATCGTTCGACGCGAATTTCTACTACACGAAGTGGAACGACCGGACCTTCAACCTCTTCGTCCGGAACCTCGAGGGTGACGGTCGTGACGGGCTGGTGAACCTGCTCGGCGTGAACGCGGTCCACATGGGCATCGAGGCACAGGCGGCAGTGCAGCCGACAGACGTGTTACGCTTCGACGCCGCCCTGTCCATTGGGAACTGGAAGTATCTGGATGACGTTCGGGGCACGTACAAACCCGACGATCAGAAGAGCGAGACGGAGACGCTCGACTTCTACATCAAGGATCTGAAGGTCGCCGACGCGCCGCAGTCGCAGCTTGCGATCAGCGCGTCGCTGTTCCCGGTCAACGGCATGTACATCTCGCTGGTCTCCAAGATCTACAGGAACCACTACGCGGCCTTCGACCCGTTCAGCCGTCAGGACCCGGCTGATCGGGCCCAGTCCTGGAAGGCGCCGGGTTATTCGGTCTTCGACCTGCATGCGTCGTACCGCATCGGTGACATGCTGCCAGGCGCCGGCGACGTTCGCATCTTCGCGAACGTCTACAACCTGTTTGACACCGTTTACGTGCAGGACGCGGTCGATAACTCGCGCTTCAACGCGTTCGACCAGGATCACGATGCGGACGACGCCGAGGTCTTCCTCGGGTACCCGCGCAACCTCAACATCGGCTTCCAGATCAGCTTCTGATCGGTTGACGATGGGCGCGCCAGCGCCCAAGCAGTGGGTCGGCCCCGTCGCCCTCGGGTGGCGGGGCCTTCCCTGTCCGGGGGGACGCAATGCCTCACGACATCATTACGATCGTCATGCTGTTCGGCGTCGGTCTGGTCGCCGGCACCATCAACGTGATCGCGGGCGGGGGCTCGATGATCACGCTCCCGGTACTGATTCTGCTCGGACTACCACCGAACGTCGCGAACGGAACGAACCGGGTCGCGATCCTCGTGCAGAACACGGGCGCCACTTGGAGCTTTCGCAGGCTGGGACTGATCTCGGGACCCTGGATCCGACTCGCGGTGCCGCCCGCGCTGGTCGGTGTCGTCTTCGGCACGTGGGCCGCCTTACACGTCGGCGACATGGCGTTTCAGAGGATCCTGGCGCTCGTCATGGTCGTGGCCGCCGCGTGGATCGTGTGGCACCCCATGACTCCGCGTAATGCGGCGGACACGCTTCCTCCCGAGGGAAGGAGGCGTTGGCTGCTGAGGAGTATCTTCTGCGGCGTGGGGTTCTACGGCGGTTTCATTCAAGCAGGGATGGGCTTCATCATGCTCGCCGTGACCTCGTCGTTCGGGTTGGATCTGATCCGCTCGAACGCGGTCAAGGTGACGCTCGTTCTGGTCTTCACGCCGGTGGCGCTCGGTATCTTCGCGTACAACGGGAGGGTGGATTGGGCGGCCGGCATCACGCTCGCGGCCGGATCCTTCCTGGGTGCGCTCGTGGGGGTCCGTCTTCAGGTGCGCAAGGGCCAGAAGTGGGTGCGGGGCGTCGTGACCGCGACCATCGTGGTCTTCGCGATCCGCCTGCTCGTAGCTGGGTGAAATGGGCGAGGGCGCAGTTCCCGGCGCTCCCGGAAGCTGCTAGTACCGGTAGTTCTCGGGCTTGTACGGACCTTCCTTCGGCACGTTGATGTATGCCGCCTGCTCGTCGGTGAGGACGGTGAGCCTGGCCCCGAGCTTGTCGAGGTGCAGCCGGGCGACCTTCTCGTCGAGGTGCTTGGGCAGGACGTAGACCTTCTTCTCGTAGCTTTTGTTGTGCGCGAGCTCGATCTGCGCGAGTACCTGATTGGTGAAGCTGGCGGACATCACGAAGCTGGGGTGGCCCGTCGCGCAGCCCAGGTTCATCAAGCGACCCTCGGCGAGGATCAGAACGGAGTGCCCATCCGGGAAGGTCCACTCGTGGTACTGCGGCTTGATCTCCTTCTTTTCCACACCGGGAAACTTCTCGAGACCGGCCATGTCGATCTCGTTGTCGAAGTGTCCGATGTTCGCGACGATTGCCTTGTCCTTCATCTTGGCCATGTGCCCGGCCGTAATGATGTCTCGGTTTCCCGTGGCGCTAATGAAGACGTCGGTTGTCTCGAGTACGTCCTCCAGGGTCTGGACCGAGTAGCCCTCCATCGTTGCCTGCAGTGCGCAAATCGGGTCGACTTCCGCGATGGTGACTCGCGCACCCTGCGCCTTGAGCGCCTGCGCGCACCCCTTGCCGACATCACCGTATCCGAGCACCATCGCCGACTTTCCGGAGAGCATGACGTCGGTTGCCCGGTTGAGACCGTCGATCACCGAGTGACGGCACCCGTACAGGTTGTCGAACTTCGACTTCGTAACAGAGTCGTTGACGTTGATCGCGGTAAAGAGAAGCGTTCCTGCTTTCTCCATCTCGTACAGGCGATGCACTCCCGTGGTGGTCTCCTCGGAGACGCCGCGAACTGTCGAAGCGATGCGCTCCCACTTGCCTGGATCTTCAGAGAGGGTTGTGCGCAGCAACTCGAGAATGACCCCCCACTCGGCGGGATCGGAGTCGGTGTCGAACACCGGCACGTTGTCCGCACAGCCGTACTCTGAGCCCTTGTGCAAGAGCAGCGTGGCGTCACCGCCGTCATCTACGATGAGGTCCGGGCCTGAACCGTCCGGCCATGTGAGCATCTGGTCGGTGCACCACCAGTACTCTGCCAGTGTCTCACCCTTCCAGGCGAAGACTGGGACACCGCTGGGCGCCGCAGGCGTTCCATCGCGTCCGACGACGATCGCTGCGGCCGCGTGGTCCTGAGTCGAGAAGATGTTGCACGAGGCCCACCGAACGTCGGCGCCGAGATCCACGAGGGTCTCGATGAGCACCGCGGTCTGCACCGTCATATGCAGGGAGCCCGCGACCTTGAGTCCCGCGAGCGACCGTTTCGGACCGTACTCGGCACGCGCCGCCATGAGGCCGGGCATCTCGTGCTCGGCCAGCCGGATCTCACTCCGTCCCCACTGGGCGAGGGAGACATCTTTCACCCTGAAAGCGGGGCGGCCGGTACCCTCCTTCTGCTCGGACGGCACTACGGTATCAGTCATGGGTTCCTCTCAGCTAGGCAGGTGACGGTAGCTTCGGTATCGGATGAATTGGCCGCGTCAGCAGCGTGCCGCGGATGCAAGAAAGAGCAGGGGACCCGACGCGATCGGGTCGGGGCGAAGCGGCTGAGTCCGGGGAGCGTCGAAGCCGGCATCTGCGAGCCAATGCTCGACCTGACCGAGCTCGAAACCCGGCCACACGTGGCCCATCTCCTCGGCGTATCCGTGGCCGCGCTCATGAGCGCGCATGTCGACGACGATGACCCGGCCGCCCGGTCTGAGCGCACGGTGCACTTCCTTCAAGACGAGGGCCGGATCGACGACGTAGTGCAGGACCAGAGCGAGGACAGCGACGTCGAGCTCGCCGTCCGCGATCGGTAGCTCTTCGAGATCTCCCTGCCTCAAGTCGACGTTACCCACCCCTTCGAGCCGCAGCCGGGCAGCCGCGAGCATCTCCGCGGAACGATCGATACCGACGACCCTGCGAACGAAGGGGGCCAGCGTCTCGGAGAACGAGCCCGTCCCCGCGCCCAGGTCGCCGACGACCCAGTCGGGGTTCAGGAGGCCCAGCAGTGGGGCGAACGACGCGGAAGGGCCGAACAGCTCGGTGCGAAGGTCGTCCCATCGGCCAGCCGCGTCGGCGAAGAAGGCAGCCGATCGGAGGCGCCGGGCATCCAGAACCGTGCCAGCGCGCTCGGCGTCGATCGCGTAGATGCCGTGCCCAGCGACTTCGGTCCGGACGAGCGCCCAGAGCTGCTCCGCGCCGCGATCCAGCGTCGGGGTGAGACGGTAGTGACGGCTGCGACCGTCCGCGCGCGCGCGCAGCCACCCTTCGGACGTAAGCGTCTTGAGGTGCCGACTGACGTTGGGCTGGGGCATCTGAAGCACGTTGCAGAGCTCAGAAACCGTGAACTCGCTCTGCTCCAACAGAGTGAGGATGCGCGTGCGAGTTTCGTCGCCGAGCGCACTCAGGTGGTCCAGGATTGAAGTCGAGTTCGTATTCATGCATTCGAATATAAACATATATCAACGTCCGTCAGCAATGAGAGGGTACGCCGGCGCGGCTTCCCCTCGCTTGCCCCCGTAGGCGGCGTGGCACATTCTTCGTCGCCCTCGCTCTCGGGACGATCTGGACCCGGGACATCAACTGCCCAAAACGGACGCGCGCATGGACTGGCTACAGGCCGTTATCGGCTTCGCCCAAAAGTGGGTCATCGACATCGGGATCCCTGTCGGGGACGAGAACATCCCGCTGATGGTGATCCTTCTGCTCGGCACCGGCTTCTACCTCACGGTCCGAACCGGCTTCGTGCAGCTCTCCCGGCTGGGCCACGGCTTCGGCGTGACTTCCGGGAAGTACGACGATCCGAACGACCCCGGCGACGTCTCGCATTTCCAGGCGCTGACCACCGCCCTGTCGGCCACCGTCGGCATCGGCAATATCGCAGGCGTGGCCATGGCGATTCATTACGGTGGCCCGGGTGCGCTGTTCTGGATGTGGGTGACCGCCTTCCTAGGGATGGCCACCAAGTTCTCGGAAGTGACGCTCGCGCAGAAATACCGCGTCGTGGACGAGGTCGGGAAGGTGGCGGGTGGACCGATGTACTACATCGAAAAGGGCCTCGGTCCGCGCTGGAAGCCGATGGCGATCTTCTTCGCCGTCATGCTCGGCTTCACCGCCTTCCTCACCGGTAACGCGGTGCAGGCCAACACCGTGGCCGACCAGATGTTCGACTCGTTCTTGATTCCGACTTGGCTCACCGGTGGGTTCACGATGGCCGTCGTCGCGGCGGTGATCCTGGGCGGCATCAGTCGGATCGGGAAGGTGACCGCGTTCTTGGCGCCGCTCATGGCAGCCATCTATGTGTCCGGTGCGTTGCTCATCATCGTACTCAATATCGGAGCGCTCCCGGACGCGATCGCGACGATCTTCACTGAGGCCTTCAACCCGCAAGCCGGCGTCGCCGGCGTCGGCGTTGGCGTCTTCCTCATGACGCTCATGTGGGGTGTCCGCCGGGGTCTGTTCTCGAACGAGGCGGGGCAGGGCTCCGCTCCGATCGCGCACGCGGCGGCGAAGACCGACGAGCCGGTCTCAGAGGGCGTGGTGGCGCTGCTCGAGCCGTTCATCGACACCATCGTCATCTGCTCGTTCACGGGTATCGTCATCGTCATGACGGGTGTCTACACGGAGCGCTTCCCCACCGAGTTGACGCTGGGTGGAGGCGACATCACGTATACGACGATGACCGCGGACAATCGGTCCGAAGGCGTCACGCCCCCCGCGGAGATCGCGATCTCCGACGGTCGACACGCCGACTCCGGTGCCGGCGCGGCGCTCATCTCCTGGCACGAGGCGAGTGTCGAGCCGTTGTACACGGACGAGGCCCAGACCCAGCTCTTCACAGGGACGGTCTTTCCGGACCGGGCAGAGGCAGTGGCCGCCGATGGCAGTACGTTCACGTCGCTGTACGGTGACGCGGTCGAGAGCGGTGCTCCGCTCACGTCAGCCGCCTTCAACCGGGGATTGCAGCCGCTCGGGGACTGGGGCCACTACATCGTGGTGTTCGGGGTGCTGCTTTTCGGTATTTCGACGGCGATTTCGTGGAGCTACTACGGAGATCGATGTGCGCACTACCTCTTCGGGCAGAGCGCGCTCGTGCCGTACAAGATCGTTTTCCTTGGGGCGCACTACCTGGGCGCGGCACTCCCCGTCGCAGTGATCTGGGCGCTGGGTGATGTCGCTCTGTCGATCGTCATCTGGCCGAACCTGATCGCGTTGCTGCTGCTGGCGCCGGTTGTGGTGGAGGAGACAAAGAGCTACTTCGGGCGGAAGCCTTGGGAAGCGATGCAAGCCAAGAAGGCTGGCGGCAGCGACTAGCACTAGCAGCTGCTTGGTCTCAGCTCCTCACAGCCTCGATGAAGGCGGTGGCTCGGCCCGGATCGATTCCGGCGCCGGGCCGTCCCTCGTTCATGACCGCGCTGCCGACGATCGCGCCGTCCGCCAGTGCGAGCAGCTCAGACGCGGACTCCGGCGCTAGCCCACTTCCGATCAGCACTGGCGCTTCGCCTACGGCGTCCTTGACCATGCGCAGGTCGTCCGCGCTCGCTCGGCGACCCGTTGCGGACCCGCTTACGATGAGCGCATCCGCCAGGCCTCGGTGCCAGCTGTCGGCTGCTGCGTCGGTGAGCGTCGATCCAGCGGGCGAGAACGCATGTTTGACGTGCACGTCGGCGAGGACGCGGACGTCCACTCCCAGGTCGGAGCGACGGCGGAGCGTGTCATGCGCTTTTCCCTCGATGAGCCCCTGGTCGGTGTACATGGAGCCGGTGTGCACGTTGACACGAATGAACGCAGCTCCCGTCACCGCGGCGATCGCGATCGCCGCGGCAGCGTCGTTTCGCAGCACGTTCACGCCGACGGGTAGTGGGACTGTGCCGATGACTCGGAGTACCGCGGCGGTCAGCGCGGCGAGGGTCTCGGCCGGGACGGAGTCGGCGAAGAACGGAGCGTCGAGGAAGTTCTCGACAAGGACCCCGTCGAAGCCCGCTTCCTGCAACGCGCGGGCGTCGAGTGCCGCCCGATCAAGCGCGGCATCCATCGATCCGTCCCACCGCGGTGCTCCGGGGAGGGGGAGCAGATGCACCATCCCGATGAGCGGCTTGATGTCGGGCCAGATATCGGCGATTCCTTGCACGCGCGCGCTGCCGCTCACTTTACTTCTCCTTTGCGGGCCCCCGGCGCACGGTCGGCCTCGACGAGTCGGCCGGGCATGACGGCTTCTCGCCCGAATCGGCTCCTCAGCTCGTCGACCGTGCGGGAGACCGTACGTTCCCGTTCCGTCTCGCCCACGACCGGTACCGCGAACAGGCCCAACTGGGATGCGTCGCTCAATGCCACGAGGCCGCTCAGGCCAATGCCCAGCAGACGGGCGGGGACCCGTCTCTTCCGCCGGAGCTCCGCGAGCAACGTCTTGGCAATGCTGTATATGGCCTGGTCCGACTCGATCGGTTCCGGCACCGTGCGACTGTGCTGACGCGTCTTGAAGTCGTGGTCACGCAGCTTGACCGTTACGGTTTTGGCCCGGAATGACTGGTGTCGCAAAGTACCCGCCACCGACCCGGCCTGTTGCATCAACCGCCGCTCCAATTCCTCGTCGTCATCGATATCCTCGAAGAAGGTGCGCTCGGAAGAGATCGACTTCCGACGCTCATGCGGGTCCACCTCGCTCGAGTCGACTCCGTGGATACGCCGGTATAACCACGCCCCTCGTCGGTCTCCGAACCAGCGTTGTAGCCACTCGATCTGCACTGCGTAAGCGTCCTCGACGCGAACCAGGCCCCGCTTCCCGAGCGCTGCGACCAACGAAGGGCCGATACCGGGCAGGTCGGCCAAGTCCAGTCCGCGCAGGAAAACCTCTTCTTCACCGGCCGGCACGATATGCACGCCGGCGGGTTTGGCGAAGTTGCTAGCCAACTTGGCGATCACCCTGCGCGTTCCACCGCCGAGCGACACGGAGACCTGCGTCCGCTCGAGCACCGTCTTGCGGATCCGCCACGCGGTTTCGGGGAAGCTCTCGTTCTGGAAGAGACGCTCGGTGCCCGTCAGGTCGAGATAGAACTCGTCGACCGACGCGGCTTGCACGACCGGAGACAGCTCCACGAGAGCCTCCTTCACCGACCGGCTTCTGGCACTGATCGCGCCTCGCGGCACGCCGACGACGGTAGCCTCGGGACAAAGGCGCAGCGCGTGAGCCGTTGGCATCGCGGAGCGCACGCCGTACGCCCGCGCCTCGTACGAAGCGGAGGTCACGACGCCTCTCCCGCTCGGAGAGCCCCCTACGATGAGGAGCGGTGCCTTGCCCGCCCCCTGCGGGTCTTCCAGTCGCGCGACCTGAACGAAGAAGGCATCGCAGTCCACGAGGAGGATGCGTTTGACGGGCGCTGATTCCGGCAAGATGACGTCGGCTCTGGTCGGATTGCTGATGGCAATCTTGTGACGTACAATGTCCGCGCCCACGACAACAATGCCAAGGAGCCCGGCAGATGGCCTATCCTTTCGCGCTTCCCGACCTCGCTTACGCTCACGACGCGCTCGAGCCACACATCGACGCGCGCACGATGCAGATCCATCACGGCAAGCACCATGCAGCTTACACCAGCAATCTGAACGCCGCCCTCGAGGGGCATCCGGACCTCCACGACAAGTCCGCCGAGGAGCTGCTCGGCGGGCTCGACTCGCTCCCGGACTCCATCCAGGGCGCAGTCCGTAACCACGGCGGCGGATACGTGAACCACAACTTCTTCTGGGACGTCATGACTCCGGGTGGTGCCAGCGCGCCCTCGGGGGACCTGGCGGCTGCAATCGCCGCCGCCTTTGCTTCCGTCGACGACTTCAAAGCCAAGTTCCAAGCGAATGCGGGAGCGCAGTTCGGCTCCGGATGGGGCTGGCTTTGCGTCGATGGGCAGGGAGAGCTGCAATGTTTCTCGACAGCGAACCAGGACAGCCCCCTCATGCAGGGGATGAGCCCCATTCTGGGGGTAGACGTCTGGGAGCACGCGTACTATCTGAATTACCAGAACCGGCGCCCCGACTACCTCTCGGCATTTTGGAACGTCGTGAATTGGGACGTCGTGGGAGCACGCTACGGTGCGGCACGAAGCTGAGTTCAGCTGTTGCCGGAAAGACTTGCTTGTATAATCCGAAACGTATGTTTACATATGTTGAGTGGGTGTCTGGCGAGCGGCCGGTCGCACGGTGGCAGTTGTCCATAGGACCCGAATGACGAGAGCCGGAGTGACTCAACGTACTTGCAACTCGATCGTGCGGGGCCTCGTCACGGTGACCTTGCTGGTGGCGCTCTCGTCCGCGCCCGCGTCGAGTCAGAGCCTCAGGGGCTCCACCGCGTCGCTCGACCTTCAGAACCGCGTCGCGCTTCAGCACGACTTCACGTTCATCGATACCGGCGACCGCGTCCGTTACTTCGCGTCTGAGGGTTGGTTGGTACGCGTTCGACCCGGCCGAGACTTCCAGCTATACTCGGTCTCGTTCCCTTACGCGAGACCCGAGGTGGCGCTCTTCGTCGAGCGGCTTGCCGTCCAATACCGTGCCGCCTGCGGTGAGCAGTTGGTTGTGACGAGCCTCACGCGGCCCACGACCAGGCAGCCGCGCAATGCGTCTTCGCGTTCAGTTCATCCGACGGGAATGGCGGTCGACCTGAGGTACAGCCGAAATCGGAACTGCCGCGCCTGGCTGGAGCGTGTGCTCACAGAGTTGGAGGGTGCGGGCGTTCTGGAGGCGACCCGAGAGCGGTACCCGGCCCACTACCATGTGGCGGTGTTCCCGAAACCGTATGCGGCGTACGTGCAGCGCAAGTCGACCCGGTCGGCCCAGCGAGTCCAACAGGTGGCATACACCGTCCGGTCCGGCGATTCGCTGTGGACGATCGCCCGCGAGCATGGCACCACGGTCGACGTGCTCAAGCGGACGAATGGGATGCGGGGGAGCACGATCTACGTGGGACAGGTCCTGGACCTCCCAGGGAGCCGGTGACTGCGGTACGTACCATCGACCCTGACGAGATCTCGGGTCGCGACCGGTATCAGTTGCTCACCTCACTCGTCGTGCCGAGGCCGATCGGCTGGATCTCGACCTGGGGTGTGAACGAGGAGCCGAACCTGGCTCCGTTCAGCTACTTCAACGCTCTCTCTTCCAACCCCATGCTGGTCGGCGTATCGATCGGGCACCGCCCAAGCGGTCCGAAGGACACCCTCGTCAACATTCGCAGCCGCCGCGCTTTCTGTGTGAACGTCGTGACCGAGCCGTTCCTGGAGGCGATGAACTCCACGTCCGCAAACGTGGCGCCCGACGTCGACGAGTTCACCTTGGCCGGTCTCGAGGCAGTGCCGTCGAAGCGGGTCAGCGCGCCGTTCGTGCATGGCTGCCCAGCGGTTATGGAGTGCGAGCTTGAGCAAGAAGTCTCCCTTGGCGATGCGCCCAACACCTTGATGATCGGGCGTGTAGTCGGATTGCGTTTGGACCCTGAGCTCGAGCGCGTCGCGGGCACGTCCGCGATCGACCCGAAAGCGCTTCGACCTGTCGGGAGGCTTTGGGGGGCCAGCTACGCTACGCTGGGCACCGTGATCTCTATCTCCCGGCCGGACTAGAAGGGTGATCGGACAGCGCCGCCCCAAATCAGTTCCATTCCGGCCGTGTACTCCATGAGGCGGGGCTCCCCTTCGAAGTCGACGTACAGATACGGTGTGCGGCGCAGAACGCTGATCAATCTGGCGTTGTCGACGGGTCCCAGGTCCCGCGCCACGACCATGCGCTCGCCGGAGCCCGGGGGGGCCTGCCACAACAGAGGCTCCAACTCGATCACACCCAGGCGATCGGCTCGCGCCTCACGCAAGCAGGATGGCGTGGGGGTGAGAGACGGCGAGACACGGATCACGTTCCCGGGCGAGAGTTCTCGCCGCTCGAGCGAGCCCGGCGTGCCCGGCAAGGCGTCGAAGTCGAGCCGGTCCGTGGACTCTCCAAGACTCCGGGCGCGACCCCGCGCGTATCCGTCCACTGCACAGATGTCGTTTCGGCGTAGCGCGGTCTCTATCGAGTCCCTCCGCATGCCGCTGCTCGCCAACCGCGCGCTGACCCGGGATGCCCAGCTTCCGTGCACGAACAGTACGCTCGACTCTCCGACGCCGCTGGGCAGCATAGTGGCTGCGGTCGAAACCCGCGCATGGCCACGGACAACCCCCGGGGCGAGCGCCAGGCCTCCGAACAGGGCCAGGAGTACGACCCACGCCCGGAAGTCTCGATAGCGCCGGAGTGGGGCTGTCTCCGATCCGACCAAGGAGACTGCGGCGATCGCGAAGAGGGACGCCCACGCGGGCGAACTGTGGTAGAGCATGCGTGGACCCATGTGGACACCGTGATGCCAGTACAACGCGTTGGCCACGAGCGCCGCGCCTGCCCACGTGCACAGAACCCCCGCTCCCCTTGGAAGGCCGCCGAGCAGAAGCGCGGCGCCGATAAGCGCGAGGGCGGGGAGTGGTGTCTCGAGCAGGTGCGCACCCAACTGGACCGCGTCTGCGCCGGTATACGCTAACGCCTCGACCCATCCATACCGGTTGCCCCAAGGGTCGACGTGCCATCCCAGACCGTGGGCGGGGCCGAACGCCGCCGTGTAACCCAGCGCGAACGGGTTGCCAAAGAGCCTTTGGTTCCAGGCTAGGAGCAGGATAGCAAAAGGCGCCCCGCCTGCGAAGGTGAGAGCAAGGCGGCGGAGCCCCCAGCCGCGAGTCTCGAGTCCGGTCAGGATCGGGGGCAAGCACACCGACAGTATCACGGCCGTCGATACCACGATGCCGACCCAAGGGCGTGCGAGCACGAAGAGACCGACCGATGCGCCGACAGCCAGTCCCCACTGCGCGGAGCCGTCCCGCGTCAGCAGTGCGGTCCACAGTACGAGCGCTGCGCCGGCCGCCGCGGTCGTGTGGCTCAGATGCGTACCGCCAAGGAGGAGCCAGAACGGGCCCAACGCGACGAGCAGCGCTGCTAGACGAGCGACCCACACGCCGCTGAGCAGACGCTCCAGCGCTGCCGCGAACACCGCTGTAGCGACCCCGACTGCGACCGGACCGACGAGCCAAGGGACCCCCGCGATGAGCCCGATGGCAAGCAAGCCGGTGTGTCCGGGCGGGTACACGGAGGTCCACCCGGAGGGTGTCAGAAGCCCGTTCTGCACGGCCCACGCTGCCTCGGCGACCCCGAGAGGGCGCGCGAGCCGTCCACCAGCGAGGGTCTGGGCGTGTAGCAACTGAACCATCTCGTCGACCGACGTGGGCAACGCGCCGAACAGGGACACCGCGATCCAGGCCGAAAGCCCGAACGATGCCAATCCCAGGGAGAGCGCATAGGCGGAGCGGCCCGGTCTTTCGAGAAGTCCGACGAGAGGGCGAACAGCCCGGGCGAGTCGATCAGCTGGGACGAAGCGCGACAGCGGGAGAGCAAGCCCCACGACGATCAACGTGCCCAGGAGGCCTACCTTCCAGGCGGATTCGGCCGCCGCACGAGTGGAAGCTCCGGCAGCTCCGGCGACCGTCGGATCCAGCAATCGATGGAGCGGGAGGTAGGCGAGCAACAGCAGCGCTGTACCGAGTGCCCGCGTCGCGATCAGGCGCACTCGGGCCAGCAGCAGCATTGCCTGGGTGTTGTCGGAGGCCACAAGCTCGGGCTCTCGGTTGGGCATGGACGACAATCTGTCCAGGACCCAACTTTCCGGCCAGCACCAACAGAGCCCCGAGGCTCCGATGCCGCTCACGATCTACCCAGATGAGACCCGCACGCGGCTGGTCATGTCTCGCATTCTGCGAAACGTCGGCGTTTGCAGGTTGCGAATCTGCTTATACCTTCTGTGAGGGCAAGCGGGGGCGGACGCTCGTGTGCACGCTCCCCCCGGACCCCGGGAGACGACCACTGTGGCTGAACCGACCTCCGCCCCGCTGAACACCGGTGAGCACCAGGTAGTGCGCATCGACTTGCTACGGTGGGTGTACGTCGCACGGCTCACGCTCGTCACGGGCATTCTCGCGGGCGCGTTCTGGACGTGGTTCGAGGCACAGCCGGATGTCTTGCTCGTAACGGTCGTGATGTTCTTGGTCACGCTGTTCGTGACGTCGGCCTCCTTTTGGCACACTCACCTCAAAGGTGCCGGGGGCGGGGAAAACTTCCTCTACTTGCAGGTCGTGTTCGATGTAGCCTTGGTCACGGCCACCGTGCACGTGACGCTGGGCCCGGAGAGCACCTTCGCCCCGCTCTACATCCTCGTCATCAGCGTTGGCGCGCTACTGCTGCCCCTGCCGGGGGGTGTACTGATCGGTGCCCTGGCCAGCATCGCGTACTTCGCCGACCTGGTGTGGGGCTTCCAGGAGACGTTGAGCCTGAGCTTGGTGCTCCAGATCGGACTCTTCACGTTGGTGGCGCTCATCACCGGAGTGATTGGGGACCGCCTCCGCCACACAGGGCTCGCGCTCGGTGCGATGAAGTCCGAGCTCGAACAGTTGCGGTTGGACACCAGCGACATCCTGGCCAACCTCGCCACCGGCGTCTTGACGGTCGACGGTAAGGGTCGCCTGGTCTACGCCAATCTCGCGGCGGAACGGCTGCTCGGACTTGATCGCGACGCGTTCATGGGAAGGCCGGTCCTCGCGGAGGTCGAGCGCATCGCCCCGGGCCTGAGCGGGGTGCTGGAGGGATCGATCCACCACGGGCGGTCCGTCGGGCGCTTCCGAACCACCGCGACGCTTCCCAACTCTCGGAAGGTTCGGCTGGGCGTCAGCACCACTGTCTTGGAGCGTTCCGGTGGCGAAGCCAACTCGGCGACGGCGATCTTTCAGGACATCACTGATCTCGAACGGATCGACGAACTCCATGTTCGCACCGAGCGCTTCGAGGCCGTGGCGGCACTTTCGGCTTCCCTGGCGCACGAGATCAAGAATCCTCTCGCGTCGATCCGCAGTTCTGTCGAGCAGCTCAGCGGCGACTCCCTCGAGTCCGACGATCGCACCGTTCTGGAGCGGCTCGTCCTTACGGAGTCGGACCGCTTGAGCAGGCTTCTCTCCGAGTTTCTCGACTACTCGGTCATGAAGATCGGGGACAAAGAAGAGTTGGACCTCAAGGCACTGGTCCACGACTGTATTTTGCTGAGCAAGCAGCATCCGGACCTGTACGCGGTTGATCTGGTCACTGAGATCGACGAAGGCCCCGTGCGCGTCATGGGGGATGGGGATCTGCTGCATCGGGCCTTGTTGAACCTGGTGCTCAACGGTGCGCAGTCCACGGGAGCCGGTGGCAGGGTCGTCGTGTCGCTCACCGCGGCAACGGGTGCCCGCGACCCTCGCGGGACCGGCCTGGAATACCCGGTGCGGCTCGCGGTCCGCGATAATGGCCCTGGGATCGATGCCGAAACAGCGAGCCGGGTCTTCGACCCGTTCTTTACGACGAAGAAGTCGGGAAGTGGCCTGGGTCTCGCGATGGTCCACCGCGCGGTCGAGGCGCACCAGGGCGTGACGTTCGTGGATCGGGCTCGAGGGGGGGGGGCCCAGTTCGTCATCTTTCTCCCGGGGATTCCGGGGGAGCAGGTCGGAGGCGACACGTGAGTCAGGATGTGAAGATCCTTCTGGTTGACGACGAGGCGGCCATCCTCGAGACCCTCAGCATTCTCTTCCGCGGAGCCGGGTACGACGTGACGGTCGCGAACTCTGGTGCCAAGGCGTTGACCGCGCTGAGTGAAGAGAGACCGGACATCGTCCTCACCGACATCCGCATGCCTGGCGCTTCCGGGCTCGAGGTGCTCGCCAAGGCGCGTGAGGTGGACGCCGAGATACCTGTGATTCTCATGACGGCCCAGGCTTCTCTTCAGTCCGCGGTGCGGGCGGTGAACGAGGGAGCCTACTACTACCTGCAGAAACCGTTCGCGAACGACGAGCTGCTCGCGATCTGCCAGCGAGCGGCTGAGGCTCGTCAGCTGAGAGTCGAGAACAGGGCTCTGAAAAAGGAGATTCGGAAACGAACCACGTCCGCCGAAGGTCGACCAGTCGGGACGGCCCCCAGTTTCATAGAGGTGCTCGAACTTGCGGAAACGGTTGCGCCGACGGACTCCACGGTACTGCTCTCAGGCGAGAGCGGTACCGGCAAGGAAGTTCTGGCGCGCTACATCCACCGGCTCTCCAATCGCGCCGAGGGACCGTTCCTGTCGATCAACTGTGGCGCGCTGCCTGAGAGCTTGCTGGAAAGCGAGCTATTCGGGCACATGAAGGGGTCGTTCACGGGTGCCGTGAAGGACAAGGAAGGTCTCCTCACCGCGGCCGCCGGTGGCACGTTCTTCCTGGACGAAGTCGGCGAGATGAGTGCGGCGACCCAGGTGAAGCTGTTGCGGGCACTGCAGGAACGAGAGGTGATCCCGGTGGGTGCGACGAAAACCGTGCGCCTCGACGTGCGCATCATGGCGGCGACGAACCGGGAGCTCGAGCAGGAGATCGAGAGAGGGGCATTTCGCAGCGACCTGTACTACCGCTTGAACGTGATCCAACTCCGGCTTCCGCCTCTTCGGGAGCGGCCTGAGGACGTGCCCATACTCGCGCAATACTTCCTGGAGTCTCATGCCCGTGGTGACGGTCCCGCGCCCCACATCTCCGAGGAGACGATGGACGTTCTGATGCAGCACGACTGGCCCGGGAACGTGCGCGAGCTCGAGAACGCGCTGGAACGCGCCGTCGTGGTCACCGGGGGCGGGGAGATCACGCCCGCTTCGTTGCCCGAGCGAGTCCGCGAAGCTCCGCCTCGGCGCCTGGGCTCTGAGGACCTTGCCCAGAATCCGACGATGGAGGTCGTGGAGCGCGCGTACATTCACTGGGTCCTGCAAGCCGAGGGTGGAAACAAGAAGCGCGCCGCGGAGCTGTTGGGCATCGACCCGTCGACGTTGTACAGGAAGCTCAGCCGGTACGGGATCGGCGATTGAGCGCACCGGCGCTTTCGGTGCGCCGCGCCGCGCTGCTCGCGGCGAGCCTCGGCGCACTCGTTCATGTGGGCGCTCTTTGGAACGGGTTCGCCTACGACGACGTGGTCCTGATAGCAGGCGATCCAGGGATCCGCACACTCGATGGGCTCCTGCATCGCCTCGGAGAACCGTCCTGGCCCGGCTCCTTCGGAGACCAGGTGGGTGGGTGGCGGCCCCTCACCACGGCGTTGTGGGCAGTCACGTGGATCTCGACCGGCGGAAGCACGGTCGGCTTCCACTTGCTGGGGATCTTGCTTCACGCGTGTGCATGCGGGCTCGTCGTTCTCCTGCTGGCCGAGCTGATGTCGTTGCCCGCGGCGCTGCTCGGGGGGCTCGTCTTCTCGGTGCACCCCGTTCACGTGGAGGCGATCGCCAACATTGCGGGTACGGCGGAGCCGCTGGCCACGGCGTTCGCTTTGGCTGCGGCCATCGTGCACTTGAGAGCCCGGAGCAGCTACGGGGTCAGGCGAGCGATCGTCGTCACGTCGTGCTACGCGCTCGCCGTGCTCGCCAAGGAGGGAGCGGCGATCCTCCCGCTGTTGCTCTTGCTGATCGATGCCGCGAGAGGAGAGTGGGAGTATGGGACGCTCGTGCCGTGGCTCCGGCGAAAAGGGATCGTCTTCGGCCTCATGTTCGCGACGCTCGCTGGCCTGCTCGTCGCTCGAGTGGGTGTCGTGGGCGGTGTGACGACCGCCACGCCGCCTCCCGGCGGCTCGGTTCTCGAAGAGATTCCGAGAATTTGGACTCTGGCCGCGGTTTGGCCGGAGTATTTCCGGCTCCTTCTCTTCCCGCTCGACCTGTCGGCGGACTACGGGCCAGACGTGATTCCGATCGCGTTCGCTTGGACCGCGGAGGGAGTTCTCGGGGTGACCCTCGTTCTCTCGACTCTTGTGTTGGCGGGGCTCGCTTGGCGTCGGGGTGGCCCGGCGGGCACTCAGCGGCTACTCGGGCTGGGCGTGCTGTGGATCGCGGTCGCGTTGCTCCCCGTCGCGAACGTGTTCTACCTCGGTCCCGTGCTCATCGCGGAGCGAACCCTATATCTCCCCTCGGTCGGCCTGGCGATCGCGAGCGGATGGCTGCTCGGAGAGTTCCATCGCGTGCGCCCTCGCCATGCGAAAGTCCTCGCGACCGTGCTCGTCGTGGCCGGCGCGGCGCGCAGCGCGGCGCGGGTACCGGTTTGGGACAGCACCGAATCCGTGATGAGCGCGCTCATCGAAGATCATCCGGAGTCGGGACGGGGGTGGCTCGCGCTCGGACAGCGGCTGCTCGCGGAAGGCCGAGAGTCGGAGGCACGGCGGGCCTTTTCGTACGCGGTGGGCATCCTTAACTCCGAGTACAAAGAGAGCACCGAGATTGCGTCGCATCTCATGGCCATGGGTCGCCCGAATTCGGCACGCCTGTTCCTCGAGCGCGCGTGGCGGGAGAAGCCCGAGTGGCCCACGGCCCCCGGGCTGCTCGCGTCGGTCGAGTTGACCGCGGGACGCTTCTCCGAGGCGGAGGCGGCCGCCCGAGCCGCCACGCTCGCGCAACCGTCGAACGGGAGCCTGCACCACCTGCTTGCCCAGTCCCTGTCGCGTCTGGGGCGGCACGAGGACGCGATCGCGTCCCGGATTCGGGCCCTCGAGTCCGGGCTGGGCTCGCAGTTTCGACCGTGGTTCCTTCTCGCCGGCGATCACGCGAGCGCAGGTGACACATTGGCTGCCCTCGCGGCTCTCGACTCGGCCGAGGCACGCACCGGCTCTGCCGCGGACCTCGACGCGATTCGGGCTGCACGACTCGCGCTGGCTTCATCCTCGGACTCCAACGAGCTCGACTGACATGTCCAATCATCAAAGCTCTGGCGTCAACTTCCCTGGCGCCCCACTGACGGAGCTCCCTTGGGATCGCGTCACGGTGTCCGTCGTGATTCCCGCGTACAATGAAAGTGCGACCGTCGAGCGCCTTCTGCGCCGGGTGCGCGAAGTGCCGCTCAACCTCGAGGTGATCGTCGTGGACGACGGCTCTACCGACGGGACCCGCGATCTGCTGACGGAGCTCGAGGGCGAGTTGATCGACCACCTCGTGTTCCATGAGAAGAATGCGGGCAAAGGTGCCGCGCTGCGCACAGGCTTCCGCAGAGCGACGGGAGACGTCGTCGTCGTCCAAGACGCAGACCTCGAGTACGACCCTTACGAATTCCCGATCCTGCTCGAGCCGATTCTGAGCGGACGGGCCGACGCGGTGTACGGCTCCCGTTTTCTGGGCGGGCCGCACCGCGTGCTCTTTTTTTGGCACTCGGTTGGCAATCGCTTGCTCACGCTGCTCTCCAACATGCTTACCGACCTGAACCTCACCGATATGGAGACGTGCTATAAGATGGTTCGCACGGAGCTCCTGCAGTCGCTACCGCTCTCCGCGCACCGGTTCGGGATCGAGCCGGAATTGACGGCCAGGCTCGCGCAGGCGGGTGCCCGCATCTACGAGTTGCCGATCAGCTACCACGGACGTTCGTACGCAGAGGGCAAGAAGATCGGCTGGAAGGACGGCGTGTCCGCGTTCTGGTCGATCCTCAGGTACAACATGTTGCCACCGCGGGTACCGAAGTGGATTCCGCCGTTGACGGATCCGTGGAACGAGCCGGATCGGGTTACGTCCGGTTCCGAGGGTGGAGCGGACCCCGGCGCCGGGGTGGGAGACCCTGAGTCCCCCGAGGACAGCTAGAAGGCACGTGCCGACTACGCTCCCGAGGGCGCGAGTCCTCCTGCTGTTCGTCGCCATCTCGGTTTATGCGAACTCGCTCGGGAATGGGTTCACCTACGACGACAACTGGTTCATCGTCGAGAATCCAGTGGTCACGGAGGGCAGGGTCGTGGACGCGTTCATGGCTCCCTCCTGGCCCGGCGCGCGTCCCGGAGCGAGCAACTATCGTCCGATCACGCTCTCGAGCTTCGGACTCGAGTGGGCCGCCTTCGACGGGGGGCCGCTCGGCTTTCACATCGTGAGCGTGCTTGCGCACGCGCTCGTGTGCCTGCTCGTGCTCGCGCTGCTCAGTCGTTTCGTGCCGATCCCCACGGCGCTCGTTGGAGCGCTTCTCTTCGCTGTGCACCCAGTGCACGTGGAGGCGGTGGCCAACGTCGTCGGGCGGGCGGAACTCTATACGGCCGTGGCCTATCTGGGCGCCTGCTTGCTCTATCTCGACACGGGGGGCGGAACGCGGCCCCGTTCGCCGGCGAGATTGCTCGGCCTCATCGCGCTCTTCCTAGTCGCGCTGGGCAGCAAGGAGATCGCGATCACGCTCCCCGGCGTGCTGCTCGTCCTCGAGGTGTACAGGCGGAGCGACGTCGCCCTCCTGACCAGGCTGAGATCCGAGACGCCTACGTATGTGGCTTTGACGGGTACGCTGGCGATCTACGTTCTGACGCGCGCTGCGGTGATCGGTGGCCTGACT
Source organism: Gemmatimonadota bacterium (assembly GCA_022560615.1). NCBI lineage: Bacteria > Pseudomonadati > Gemmatimonadota > Gemmatimonadota bacterium. The sequence goes on along the minus strand of JADFSR010000022.1, from coordinate 41,754 downwards.
GGCGAGAGTCCAGCCGCGGGCCTCGTCAGCCTCTCACTCGGGGAGCGGCTACTGACCGCGCTCACGGTGTGGCCGCAGTACCTGAGGCTCATGGTTTTTCCGCTGGATCTCAGTGCCGACTATGCACCGGGGGTCTTCCTCGTCACGACCTCGCTCACGGTGGAAGTCGTCGTGGGTACTGCGCTGCTGCTCGGCGTGGTGGCTGGCGCGTGGCTGCTGCGAGATCGCTCACGAACGCTAGCGCTCGGGCTGGCGTGGTTTTTCGTCGCGGTTCTTCCCGTCTCGAACCTGGTGGTCCGCTCCGATGTCCTTCTGGCCGAACGGACGCTCTATCTCCCGTCGGTCGGCCTTGCTCTGGTGCTTGCCGGCCTCGCGCACGAGCTCGTACCGTCGATACCACTCTCGAGACGACGCGTACTCGCGGGGCTCGTCGGCGTGGCACTTGCGGCGATGACCGTCCGCACCGTTACCAGAAACCCCACTTGGTTGGACACCTTCACGATGCTCAACACGCTTGCGGTCGAGCACCCGGAATCCTCACTCGCGCTCCGTGCACGGGCGCATGGATTCGAACGGGTGGGCGAGATTGAGCAAGCGCGGCAAGCGTATGAGCTCGCGCTGGGGTTCGCTCCGGACAACTACCAGCTCGTTGTAGAGGTGGGCGTCCTATACTCCGGGCTAGGGCAGCACGAGCGCGCCGAGCAGCTCTTTGCGTCCGCCATCAGCCTGCTTCCGACGCATCCGGCTGCGTACGCAGAGCTGGCGAAGCAGCGGCTGCTGCGTGGTGAGGGGCGGGCCGCGCACGCCGCGGCGCTGAGCGGCCTGGCTCGCGCCGGCTCCGACCGGCAGCTCTGGTCGTTGGTCTCGGAATCGTACGTCGTGAAGGGTGACCTTACTGCGGCGATCCGCGCCGGCCGGGCCTCGCTAGGGCAGGAGCCCGACTTCGAGCCCGGCTGGAGCCGCCTGGCGGAGCTGCTCGCACTCGACGGCAAGGAGAACGAGGCGCGCGCTGCTCGCGAGCGGGCCTCTCAGATCCTCGCCTCGCACGACGGTGGGGGAGGGGTATGAAGCGCCTCGCGCTGGCGCTGCAAGTCGTGCTGAGGGACCGCCGCGCTGCGCTGCTGCTCGTGACCGTGCTGGCGGCACTCGTGTACGCGAACACGATCCCGAACGGCTTTGCGTACGACGACCACCACATCGTCGCGAACAACGAGGCGATCCAGAGTCTGGAGACGCTTCCACGGGCGGTGGTCTCACCCTATTGGCCGGGCATCTACGGGCGTGACAACGGCTTGTGGCGGCCCACGACCCAGCTGATTTTCGGGCTGCAGTGGATTGTCTCGGATGGAAGTTCCTGGCTATTCCACCTTACCAACCTGGTCGGGCATGCCGCCGTCACGGCGCTGGTTCTTCTTCTTCTCGCCGAGCTGATGTCGCTGCCAGGAGCCCTGGTCGGCGCGCTCGTATTCGCGGTCCATCCGGTGCATGTCGAAGCGGTAGCCAACATCGTTGGCATGGGGGAAGTCCTTTCCGCGATGTGCTTCCTGACGGCGTGTCTGGTTCATGTGCGGGGACCGACCGAGACCTCGTGGCGAAGGGCCGCGGCCATCGGGCTGCTGTACGCCACTGCGTTTGGCGCCAAGGAGGGGGCGGTGACCTTGCCGGGCATCGTCTTCTTGCTCGATGCCGCCCGTAGGGATCTCTCCGTCAAGGACATTCCACGGTACCTGGCCGAACGGTGGAGGGTCTATGTGGCGCTCGTGGCGGCAGCGACGGTCATGTTCGTCGCGCGCTGGGAGATCCTGGGCACGATTGCTGAGCCTCTGGGCCCACTCGGAGCGGATCTGCTGCTCGAGATCCCGCGGATCTGGACGGTCTCGGAGGTTTGGGGGAACTACGTGCGCCTGTGGGTCTTCCCCATGGACCTCTCCGCTGACTACGCGCCGAACGTCATCCCGATCTCACTAGGCTGGGGCCCGAGCAACTTGGTCGGCATCACCCTCGCGCTCGGCGTGCTGGCTCTGGCCTTGGTGGCGTGGCGAAGAGGTGTCATGGCCGTGGGTCGGGCGTCGGCCCGCGTCGCCGGTTTCGGTGTCGTCTGGTTCATGATCACGGTGTCGCCGGTGTCGAACGTTTTCTTCCTCGCCGGCGTGCTGCTCGCGGAACGGACGCTCTATCTGCCCTCGGTCGGGCTCGCGGCGGCGACGGGTTGGATGCTCGTCCGCTTCTGGCAGGCACGGCCGCGCGGGGCGCTGGTCGCGATCATGGTGATTCTGGTGCTCGCCAGCGTCCGGACCTGGACCCGGAACCCGACCTGGAAGGACAACGAGTCCGTGTGGAACACTTTGGTTGCGGACTACCCCTACTCGGGTCGCGCCCAATGGATTCTCGGAGACGCCTTCATGAACCGCGGTCTCACCTCGGACGCGCTGCGCTCCTATCGAGCCGCGGTCGATCTGCTGGACTCGCACTACCAGATAATCACCGACATCGGGCAGACTCTGATGAACAAGGAGCTGTACCAGTCCGCTGAGGGTCTCCTGCGGCACGCGTGGCGAAGGGAGCCGAGCTTTGCCCTCGCACCTGGCCTTCTGGCCGAGATCTACTCGATCTGGGGAGAGCCCGCAAAGGCGGAACGTCTCAGCCGCGTGGCGCTCACGATCGACGATCGAGATCCGCTCCGTCCCAACATCATCACCTGGTCCCTTGCGTCGCGCGGTCGGTTCGAGGAGGCAGAACTACTCCGACAAGCCACCATCGAGCGTTTTGGACTGCAGAACTTCTGGCAGCAGTGGGTAACGCTAGGGTATTTGAACGCCCACGCCGGCGACTCGGCAGGCGTGCAGATGGCGTTTGACGCAGCGCTCGCCCTGGACCTCTCGACGGTCGAGCGTGCGCTAGTCGATTCCCTGCGCGCAGAGGTGCTTGGGCAGGTGAACTAGAAGGGTGATCGGAAAGGGGGGCGGGCCACCACGCGTGCTGCCGCACGGGTCCCCGGTCTTGCAAACGGCCTCGTTATTTGCAAAATCCCACTCCCACTCCCTGTCCCAAGGGCTCCACCGAGCCCTCGTTATCAACCATAACACGTTGTCAGACAATATCTTAGGCCATTGGAGTTCATTTTGGGCCCAGGCTTGCCGTTTCTCATCGTAGTTGGAGGGCCCTGTTTCACTCATTTCTGGAGTTTCAGATCATGCGAGACAAGAAGGGGTTCACGCTTATTGAACTCCTCATCGTGGTCGTGATCATCGGAATCCTGGCGGCCATCGCCATTCCGAAGTTCTCCGCCACTCGGGAGAAGGCGTACTTCGCAGCGATGAAGTCGGATCTCAAGAACCTGGCCAGCCAGCAGGAGATCTACTACTCCGACGCGTATTCCTACACGACGGTAACCACGGATCTCTCGTTCACGAGCTCCAGTGGTGTCACCGTGTCTTCGGCCGCTTCCAGCTCCGGCTGGTCTGCGAGCGTCGTCCACGCCGCGCTCGGTTCCAGCGAAGGTTGCGTCATCTACTACGGTACGGCTTCCAGTCCGGCCACACCGACGACATCGACCGCTCCAGGTGAGCTCGCCTGCACCAGTTGATGACGCTGATGCACCAGCGGATCTCCTCCGCGACGTTGTGATGAGCACAGCTGCTCGTGGGCGGTCCGGGCCGTCAAGCCTGGGCCGCCCAGCGAGGCGACAGCAGCCCCAGCACTATTCGTACTCGACCAACACCATCGCGCGAATTCTCGGGCACGGATAGGGGTCACGGTCACGTTTGGCGAGGCCCACAACCTCGCACGGGCTTGACCCTACGCGTCGATCCCAACAGCACGCCGTAAGGGTCGCAAGGACGTGTCGCCGCCTTGCCGAAGCCCGACTGCCCTTCGCACCTTGTGCGAACGTCATAGCCCTTTTAGCCCTCCGGCATGTCTCGACAGATCCCACTCAGGCGAGAGCTGTTGTTTCGGTTCGGCTTTCTCTTCGTGCTTGCCCTCCTGTTCGCTTTGTTCGGGATCGTCGTACTGTTGCCTGGAATCGAGTCGACGGCCCGGCGCACTCTCATCATTGGTGTGCTCGTCGCGATTGACCTCGGGGCGCTCTTCGTTTTGGGAAGTGCCATTCTGGGAAAGTTCATGGTGAAGCCGATGGAGTTACTGGCCGAAGACGCGCGCCGAATCGCCGGAGGCGACTATCATCACCGCATCGGGACCTTGGACAGCCTCGAGCTCCAACAGGTGCAGTCGAGCGTGAACGACATGGCGGATCGGCTCATCGCCGACCAGGAGTTGTTGGCCGAGAACGTCGAATCACTCGAGGAGACCAACAAGGACCTCATCGAAGCTCGGAACCAGATCATCCACACTGCGCGCCTCGCGTCTGTGGGCACCCTGGCGGCGGGTATCGCGCATGAGGTCGGCAACCCGCTGGGAGCGATCATGGCGTTCGTCGACGTGGCCAAGGCACGAGCCGAGAAGGTGGGCGGCGACGTCGCCTTGCTGGACTCCGTTCGCGGAGAGGCCGAAAGGATCGATCGCATCGTGCGAGGTCTGCTCGACTACGCCCGTCCACGGGACGATGAGGTCGCGCCCGTCGCCCCGGCACAGGTGTTGGCCCGTGTCCGCGACCTGCTGGAGTCCCAAGGGAAGTTGGACCGCACCGAGATGACGTGGACCCTGTCGGGCGACGCGCCCGACGTGGTCATGGGGCGTCATCGGCTCGAGCAGGTCATGGTGAACCTACTCCTGAACGCTCTCGCCGCTGTCGAGTCGACTGAGAATCCACGGATCTCGGTGGAACTGTTCGGGGATTCGGGTGAGGTGATGCGCCTCCCGGCGAAGCGCGCGGATGACCCGAAGGGCATCAACTACATGCACCGTCGGCGCGTGTCGAAGGACGGTGCAGGTTATGGCATCGACCTCGTGTTCAATTCCCCGCGTGTCGCGGTGATCCGCGTCGAGGACAACGGGCCCGGCATCGCCGAAGACGACCTCGAAGACATATTCGACCCGTTCTTCACCACGAAGGAGCCCGGCGAGGGGAGTGGGTTGGGTCTTTCTATCTGTGCTCGCCTAGTCGACGGAATGGGCGGTCAAATCCTTGCTGCGAACTGCGACGATGGGGGCGCGGCGTTTACCGTTCGGCTTCCGGGTGCCCCCGAGAAGTCCCATGAGGCAGGCAGCCCGTGGTAGAAGTACAGTGGGCCGAGCGCAGGGGTCTCGCGAGATCTGGAGTAGGCACGACGACGAGTCGTAGTTGTTCTACGGCGAGGAGGAGAAACGACCTCCAGGGCCGCGATCCCCCTGCGCCCAACACCGAGTGTGACAATACTTACCGGTTCTTGGGTTACGGTGGCACGGCCCCATCTCCGTCGTTGGGGCTCCTATCCGTAGCGACGGCTATGGCGTCGTCGCCCCGCCTAGGATCTGGAGCCGTGGCACCGTAACGCGGCCCGCTGTACTTCTACCACGGGCTGCCAGACTGGTGGAGACGCTGTGAAGATCCTGATCATCGATGATGACGCCGGATTGAGAGAGTCAGTTTCGCTCATCCTAGGGGATGCCGACTACGAGGTCGTGCTGGCCGAGGATGGTGAGAGCGGGCTGAGAACGGCGCACGCACAGAAGCCCGATCTCATCCTTTGCGACGTGCGCATGCCACGGGTCGACGGGCTCGCGTTCCTCGAGTCGTACCGGGAGGCAGGTGGTGAGGCGCTCGTCCTCATGATGACCGCGTACGGCAGCATGGAGCTGGCGGTCGAGGCGATGAAGCGGGGTGCATACGACTACTTGGCGAAGCCGTTCGGTGCCGACGAAGTCCTACTCACGATACGCAAGGCTGAAGAACGGGAACAGTTGCGCAAGGAGGTCGGCCGCCTTCGTCGGGAGGTGAGAGCGGATGCGCGCTTCGGAGAGCTTGTCGTCGGCTCTCCGGCGATGAGAAAGGCGCTGCACGTCGTCGAGAGAGTCGCGAAGCACGATTCTCCTGTCCTCCTGACCGGCGCGAGCGGTACCGGCAAGGAGGTTGTCGCACGCATGCTGCACCGCGAGAGTCCTCGGGCTGCGGCGCCGTTTGTCCCGGTGAACTGTGGTGGTGTCCCCGAGCAGCTGCTCGAGTCCGAGTTCTTTGGCTATGTGAAGGGTGCCTTCACGGGAGCCGACCGAGACAAGGAGGGGCTCTTCGAGGCGGCTGACGGGGGGACGCTCTTCCTCGACGAAGTCGGTGAACTCCCGGGGGCGCTTCAGGTGAAGTTATTGCGGGCGCTTCAGGAAGGGGAGGTGCGCCGACTCGGTGCCACTGAGATCCAGCGTGTGGACGTACGCGTGATCTCAGCGACCAACCTGGACCTAGAAGCGGCTGTCGAGGATGGGAGGTTCCGGAAGGATCTGTACTACCGCTTGGCGGTCGTGCCGATTCACCTGCCGCCACTGCGGGACCGAAGCGAGGAGATCCCGAAGCTGGTGACCTATCTGCTCGCGCGACAGAGTGCGCGGTTGGGGGTGGAGGTTGAGGGCGTCGACCCGGATGCGATGGCAGTACTCCTCACGTACGCCTGGCCGGGGAATATCCGCGAGCTTGAGAACGTCTTGGAGCGGGCGTTGGTTCTGACCGAGGGCCCGAGCATCTCGCTCGACGACCTGCCGGAGGCGGTCCGTCGCCCGGCGCCTGAGGGACTTGGCATCGGCGTGGACTCCGACGACCTGTCGGTCAAGCGGCACGGCGCGAGGATGGAGAAACACCTCATCCAGCTCGCGTTGGATCGAACGGGAGGTAACAAGACTCACGCCGCCGAGCTGCTCGAGCTGTCTCCGCGCGCGCTTCGCTACAAGATCCAAGAGTACGGGGTCGAGTAGTTCGAGTGGTGTCCTAGAAGGGCCGATCCAACCATGTAGCCGTCTCGGACGCCCGGCGAGCTTGTGTCCATGTCCCGTGGATACAGCCTCGTCGAAACGATCATGGTCGTCGCAATCTTCGCGATGACGGTGGCGTCTCTCGCACCGGCCGCGCGTAGGTACCGCGACTCGTCTACGGTCGTCGCCGCACGCGAGTCGGTCGTCGGTCTCATTGCTGAAGCCCGTGTCCGGGCGCTCGGAAAGGGGGGCATCATCGTTCACTTTGGGGGCGATCCCTTCCGGGCATGGGTCACCCAGACCGATTCGGTCGTGCGCGTTCTCTCGCTCGGAAGCGACCTCGGCGTCACTCTCGAACTCGCTCGTGGACGGACTGAGACCCAGCTCGCGTATGATGCGATGGCTTTGGGACGGGTAGCGAGCGAGACGCTCACGTTCCGGCGTGGTGAGGCGGAGCGGTCACTGGTCGTTTCCGGATACGGAAGGGTACGGAGGCGGTGAAGTCCGGCTTCTCGTTGGTCGAGGTCATCGTCGCACTCGTCGTGCTCGAGGTCGCGATCTTGGGTGCCGTGGGAATCGTCGTCGTGGCATCGAGAACGATGGCCGAGGCCGAGGCGATCGAGCGGGCCGTGTCGGCGCTCGAGGGCACCGCCGACTCGCTCTCGCTGACCGCGACCCCCGGCCAGGGGTCTAAGGACGTGGCCGGCGGGCGAATCCATTGGAGCGTGGAGCCAGACGGTGGTTTCACCGTGGAGTTCAGTCGCGACGAGCACGTTTTCTTACGCGTGGCTGGCGTCGTGCCTGTGACGGATTCGTGAGAAATGGGGCGACGGTCGCTGAGGTCCTGATCGCGTTGATATGCGGGCTTCTCGTAGTCCAGCTCTCACTCGCGGGACTCGCCAGGGTCCGGTCGGTCGGGCTCCGCCTGACGCAGAGGTCAGAGATCCTTGCGGCGTTGCGTGTCTCTCGAGTCGTGTTGCGTCGAGAGCTGCGATTCGGGGTTCGAGGCGTCGACTGGGTGGATTTCGCACCAGATTCGATTAGCCTGCGGGCTTTCCGGGGTGTGGGTGTCGTGTGTCCCGATGGGGCACTGGCGCCGGATCTCATGGTCGCCTGGTCGGGAATGCGCGCTCCTGCGCCCGAGAAGGACTCAGTCTTGCTGCTGACCGGGCAGGGAGCGTGGATTCGAGCCGATCTATTGAGCGTTCGGCCTACCTCGGACCTTTGTGCCACGGACCCTCGGACAGAGCTGCAGCGGTGGCAGATCTCGGTCACCCCCGAGGAGTCGATCGTGCTCGCCAGGCTATTCGAGCGCGGCTCGTATCACGTTTCCGGCGCAGCGCTCCGCTACCGCCGAGGCCGCGGCGGGCGGCAGCCGCTGACACCGGAAGTGTTCGACACGCCGCCGAGCGGCTTCGTGAAGAGAGGAGGGTCCCTGGCGCTCGAATGGATTCGATTGCAGGACGGCGGCGCGTGGCACTGGCTCGGCTACCTAGGGGGGTGATCGGAAAGGGGGGCGGGCCGCGCGCCAGGGAGGGCGCAGCGCTGATCATCGTTGTGCTGCTCATGATGGCCATCACCGCGGTGGCGCACGGCCTACTGCTCCTCGCTCGATTCGAGTATCTCGCGGCCCGGGCGGGGGTTGACCAGCTCGGAGCGCGTCTGGCCGCTGAAGCCGCAGTGAATACCGCTCTCGGACTGGATGTCGGACCCGGACGCGCCTCGACTCCGCTGTGGCAGTCGACCGACTCCGCCGGCGGCACCGTACGCGACGCGCGCTACTCGCGATGGATCCGGCGCCTCTCACGCGAAGTGTGGCTGGCCGAGGGGTGGGGCAAGCGGGGTCAGGTGGCCCCAGCGACGGTATCGCGGCCCATATGGATCCTTGATCCGGTCGCCCGTGTCGCAGCGATGGGTGCCGTCCTGGTCTACGGGGAGGGGAGCCTCGTTCGAGTCGATGGAACAATCGACGGCAGCCGCGTGAACCGGTCTCTGACGCCAGAGCAGCTCGACCGCTGCGAGCCGTGGAGCGCGGCTTTGGACTCGCTCATCACGACCGGTGCGCTTCCGCCCACGGCAACCGAGCCTCTTGATGTCGTATCGGCCCTGGGTCTCCTGGACATCGACTCGCTACGCGCCCGGATTCGGGTCCACGTCGCTGGGACGGGCACGCCGGCACCACGGGAACGGGGCGGTGTCTGCGTCACCGAGGACGCCTGGAACTGGGGTGACCCCGACCGTCCGACCCGACCCTGCGGGCACCATTTTGTGACGATCCTCGCAGAGGGTGACCTCGCCACGGTAGGTGGTGCCGGCCAGGGCTTGCTCGTGGTCACGGGAGATGCCGACATGCTCGACACGCAGTTTTACGGGCTGATCATCGTGAGCGGTCGGCTCACGCTTCGCGGCGTGGCCACCGTGCGCGGGTTGGTCCGTTCGGCCGGCGGCGCGAGCGTCGAGACCGGCGCGTCGATCGTCGGGTCGACGTGCTGGGCTGCCGCCGCTCTCGAGTCTCCGGATCTCGCCAGGCCGGTTCCAATCCGAGGTCCTCGGTCTCTGGGACCGCGCTAGCATCCAACCATGTAGCCGTCTCGGACGCTCGGCGAGCTTGCGTCCATTGGTCGTCACCAAGCCAAGCGGTTTGATCCGAGTAGTTTTTTCCCTCACACGCAGAGTTTTCCGCGCCACAGCCGCCCGTGCAACGTAATGTCACAAACGCCGAACATCCCTGTTTTCCTGCTTCTTCGGCCACCTTCTGCCTCGCACCGCACCGTGAGCGATAGTTGGCGCGCTCCTTGCCATCTCCAGAAGCGGCGGTAGTCCCACCTGAATGGAAGTGCGCTCCGTAAAGTCGCACCGGCCGTGTCAAGCCGAGGATCCGACGTCTCCCGAGGTGCCTGGTCTAGTCGAGAAACTGCACCCCCTCGACGCCAGTCGAGTGACGCGGCCTCCATGTCGCCATCTGGGGATCCATCTCCAAGACTCCGATGCAGGCAGTCCCTGCGCCGACAGCTAAAGCTGGCACCGAGCCGAAGCTGTCACGGAGAGTTTCAACCCTGTAATGATAGAGCGTCAGCTAAACGACGCGCCGGCCGAACGGAGTCACCGGCTCTCGCCGCAGGATTTTGGCGCCAAATGTTTACCAAAACTTTGTTAAGCCCGATCGGCACATTGTTCTTGACAAGACTTAACTTTTGGTGGTAAGCTCAATCAACATTCTTGGGGAAATTTGTTTTCAGTCTCTCCTGGTGAAGGCACCGCATGGCGCTCTTTGGACGAAGAAAGAGATCTTCCATCGGTCTGGACATCGGGTCCGGGTTCGTGAAGGTCGTGGAGGTCGATCACTCGGGTGACCAACCCGAAGTGACGCGAGTGGCCATGTGCCCGCTGCTTCCCGACGCGATCGTGGAAGGGGAGGTCATGGACTACGGTCTCGTATCCGATGCCGTCATGGGGCTCTTCGAGGAAATGGACCTCAAGGGTGCCGAAGTCGTGACCGCTGTGGGTGGCCACGACGTCATCATCAAGAAGATCGAGATGGATCGGATGAAGGAGTCGGACGCTCGCGACGTGATCCGGTGGGAGGCGGAGCAGCACGTACCCTTCGACATCAAGAGCGTCGAGCTGGACTTCCAGATTCTGAACCCTCACGACGACGGGCTTCAGATGGAGGTGCTACTCGTCGCGGCCAAGCGGGAGTTGGTGGACAACAAGGTTGGCTTGCTGCAGGACGCAGGGGTGAACCCCGTCGTCATCGACATCGAGGTATTCGCACTCCACAACGCCTTCGAGCACAACTATCCGGATGCCCTGGATGGGATCATCGGCCTCGTCAACATCGGCCATGAGACGACGAACGTGAACATCCTCGAGAACGGCGTGCCGATCCTGACGCGCGACATTCCTTTCGGTTCGCGCAAGATCCGGGAGGACCTCCAGCGCGAGCGGGGGCTGACTGCCGAGCAGGCCGAAGACGTGGTGCAAGGCAAGGAAACCGTCGAGAACCTCGAGCAGATCGTCGAGGCCTCCGCCGACGAAGTGGCGGTTGGCATCGAACGTGCAAGTGCATTCCTCATGACCCGTGAGGACGGCGAGACCATCGGGCGCGTATTCCTGAGTGGAGGTGGCGCCCGTATTCCCGGGATGGTCGAGGCGCTCGGAACGCGAATGAACGTGGAAACGGAGCTGGTGAACCCGTTCGAACGAGTTCCGGTTCACCCGGACGCAGCGCGTAACATGTCTATCGACGAGGCCGCCCCGATGCTGCTGTTATCGCTCGGGCTGGCACTGCGCGTCTAGATGATGAGAACCGGCTGAGCCGTGATCGAAGTCAATCTACTACCCGGCGCCAAGAAAGGGCGCTCGCGCGGCTTCCAGTTCAAGCTGCCCGGGCTTCCTACTGGAGGGACGCCGGACCGGTACACCCTCTGGTGTGTCGCAGCCGGGATCGTCGCTCTCGGTTACATGGGTTACGCCTACTACGACGCCAAGATCGTCGAGGCCGACGATTTGGCGGTGCTGCTCACGGAAGGCCTACAGGATTCGACCCTCTTTGCGGACCAGATCGCACGGGCCAACGAACTCATCGCGCGAGGTGATTCCATCGCTCAGCGTGTCGCGATCATTCAGGAAATCGATGTCGATCGCTACGTCTGGCCGCACCTTCTTTACGAGATCGCGCGCGCCGTTCCTGAGTACACATGGCTCAGAGAGGTCCTGTATGTCAGCCAGGACCCGCTGGAGGTCCGCATCAACGGTCGCGCGGGCAGCATTCCGGCGATCACGGCCTATATGGCGAACCTGGAGGCGTCTCCGTTCCTGCGCCTAGTGTTTCCGGAGCTGATGCAGCAGACGACGTCTGCGGAGAATCCAGCAGATGTGATCTACGAATTCGAGCTGATCGCCACCTACGAAAACCCGCCGCTCGATGAACTGGAGACGGTGCCGCTCTTCGACGACCAGACGGGCGTGGCGCAGGAAGCCGCTCCGGGCAGCACTGGGGGGGATTGACGAATGGCTTGGTACTACCCAACCGATCCGAGGCAGCGCAACTGGATGCTTGGAGGCGTCGCGTTCCTCGTAGCGATCGTGCCGTTCCACATGTATTTGCTGGCCCCCGTCGAGGCCGACAACGCAGAGGTCTTGGCACACGTCGAGACGCTCGACGGCCAGAACCGTCGAGCTCGAGTTCAGGCGGCTCGTGGGGGCGGTGACTTGGAGGAGCGGAACCGCATCTACGAGCGTCACGTGCAAAAGCTCGAGGAGTTGATCCCCGCAGCAGAAGAGGTCGGCACCCTCGCGAACGACATCAGCAACGTGGGGAGACTTACCGACGTCCGTATCGACCGCATGGTGCCGGAGCCCGCCGAGACAGGCACGTTCTACGACAAGACGTCCTACGGCATGGCGGTCGTAGGCGAGTACCACGACGTGGGTCGGTTCCTGACCGGTGTCGCCAGCTTGTCTCGAATCGTCACGTCGGTCGAGGTAGACGTTCGGCTGTATGACCAGCCCGGACGCTACCCGGACATGGTGTCGCCGGTGATCGCGACGTTTCGCATCGAGACGTATGTCGTCCCAGATCGGGCCGCAGCTCCCCCTGCAGCTGAGATTTCTGGAGGCTGATGATGAAACGATCCGCTCCCGTGGTGCTGCTCGTCGGCATGCTCATCCTGTGGCCACAAGCAGCGACGGCGCAGGATCCTCCTCCACCTGATGGACCTCCGGCGCAGACCGAGTTGGCGTTCGAGCGTGAGATCTTTGTCTACCCGTCCTTCGAGCGGCTGAACCCCTTCCGGCCGCTGCTCGCGACGGACAGTGGCGGTCCGCGATACGAACGGTTGCGCCTGTCGGGGATCATATACTTTGAGACCCCGGGCCGAAGCGTTGCTACGGTCAGCACCAGCATCGCCACCATCGCGGCCGACGGCACGATCTCGGCTGACATCGGCGATTCCTACCACCTCAAGGTTGGCCAGACGATCGGCAATACCACCGTCGTCGTGATCAATCGCAAGTCGATCGAGGTGGAGGTCGAAGAATTCGGCATCACGGATCGCAGGACCATGCGGCTCCTAAGCGTCCTTGGAGGCAACCAATGACCTCGATGTTCGCCCTGTGGGCGGGCGCGCTCCTCTCCTTCGGAGGGCCCGTCACGGAGGTGGCGATCACTCCGATGAACGAACAGACGAGCGTCCTTATTGCGATCGACGGAGACGTCGAGTTTCGCGATTTCCTGATGGAAGGACCCTACCGCCTGGTCATCGACCTAATCGGGGCTCAGAACGCACTTCCGCGCGACGAGTTCTCCCTGGTCAACCGAGGGGGCATCCGGACCGTCAAGGCGAGCCAGTACTCCGCGGACATCGTTCGCGTCGTGCTCGAATTGACGGACAAAGTCGGCTACTCGGTGACGCGAGACCCGCGAGGTGTGCGCGTCACGTTGGAAACCCCTGAGGTCGCGGACTTCGAGCCGTGGTCGTCCGGGACGTCCATGAGCGCATTCGACCCGACGAGCCTGACGCTCGCGACCGTTGCTGCGCCGCCTCAGCAGAGTCAGGCCGAGCCGATCTACCTGACCTATGTCCAGGAGCCGATCACCTCGGTTCTCCTGGCGTTCGCCAATTTCTCGGGGAAATCGATCGTAGCTGGCGCGGGTGTGATGGGCTCGGTCACCGCCGAGATCAACGGTCAGCCCTGGGACGTCGCGCTCGACGCGATCCTCTTCTCCAATGGTCTCATAGCTCAGGAGGACGAGCACGGGATCATCCGGATCAACAACATCGCGGACATGGACGCCGCGGAGCAGGTCGAGCGCCTCCGGACGGTCGCGTATCCGGTCAACTACGCGACCGCCACCGAAGTGTCGGCGGCTCTCACGCCGCTGCTAACCGAGCGAGGCCAGATCACTGTCGCACAGGGCACCAACACGATCATCGTGTCGGACATCGAGCGTGTCCAAGCCGGTGTGACCCAGCTACTCAGTGAGCTCGATGTCGAGACTGCGCAGGTCTCGATCTCCGCGAAGATCATCTTCGTGAACCGGACGGACCTCGCCGAGCTTGGCGTCACCTACGAGATCAAGGACTCTCGGGGCAACCAGATCAACCAGTTGTCTGACGGCGCCGTCGACTTCGACGGTGACGGTGTGCTCGAAACGGTCGAGCAGGGGACCGCGGTGGTTGCGCTCGGCGGGAACTCCATCGCTGCGCTCGGAAACGCCGCCGCCCGGGTCGCTAGCCCTACGCTCCAGATACTGACCTCGCTGGTCGTGGGCCGGCACCAGCTCATCAGCTTCATCGACGCGCTACAGTCCGTGAACCTCAGTGATATCGAGGCAGAGCCCCAGATCACTACGCTGGACAACCACCGGGCCGAGCTCCTCGTCGGTGAGCTCACCCCGATCCGTACGATCGACGCCGGTGCCGGCGGCGGCGCAGGCGGGACGTTCCCGAGGGCTCAAGTTTCACAACAAGAGACGGGTATCATCCTCAGAGTGACGCCTCACGTGACGGACGATGGCCACATTCTGCTAGAAGTCGAAGCCGAGCGCTCGGCGGCGGAGCTCGCGGAGTCCGACGTGGGCTTCATTTTCCGCACGCAGCGGGCCCAGACGCGGGTGCTCGTCGCGGACGGTGAGACTGTCGTCATTGCGGGACTTACTCAGAGGGAGCGTACCGAGGTCCGCTCGGGCATCCCGCTCTTGATGGACCTGCCCGTCATTGGAAAGCTCTTTCGCGTGACACGGATGCAGGAGTTCCAGCGTGATCTGATCATCCTCGTGACGCCGCACATCGTGCGCGGCACCAACTGATCGAGTCGATCGGGAACGAGATCATGGGTCGGAATGGATCGTTCGGACTGCGCTTGCTGGTCACCACTGCCGCGATGGCCGGTGTGTTCTTGGTCGCCGCTTGCGACGGCGAGAACTTGTTCAGCGTGCCCAGCGGGCCTCGCGTAGGTGACGACATCAAGGCCCCGACGGTGACGATCACCGTCCCGAGGGGCGACTCGCTGTCCGCCAAGCCGATCGGCGATTCTGTGTTCGTCTCGGTCCGTGTGACGGACAACGTAGCTGTGCGTTTTGTACGGTTCTTCGGAATATCGCAGCGCGGAGACGTTGATCTCGGCACCGACGTGGTGATCCAACGCTTCCAGGAAAAAACGATCACCCTCCCGGACGTGGAGGATACGACCCTCACCCGCTATCTGCTTCCCACCGCGGACGACGTGAAGGAGACCGTGCAGATCCTCGTTGAGGCGACAGACACAGCAGGGAACATTACAACGGACACCGTCGACCTGATCCTCGGTGGTCCCGACGTCGATCTGCTCGATATCGAGGACGGACAGACAGTTCAGGCGGGCTTGAACCTGAGCGCGCGGGTCCTGGCGCAGGATCCGCTCGGGATCATCGAAATATCCCTGCAGATCACGGGCGTCTTCCAGGCTTCGATCGTGAAGACGATCACGCCCGCGAGCGACTCGGTGGCGCTCGATACCGTGGTCGCGATCCCGGCTGGGATTGTAGGTGAGATTTTCCTCTCCGCATCAGCCCGGAACAGCCTGGGCGTCCTTGGCGGAGATGGCCCGCTGACGCTCACTGTCATCGCCGCGGACGTCGGCGACACAATCGCGCCGCGCCTGACGCACGAGTCCGTCGCGGCAGAGCGGCTGGAGCTGCAGGACGAGATTCTCGTCACTGTTTCGGGCGGTGACGATACCCAGGGCGGGGGCGTGGCGGTGGCCGGCTACACGGTTCTCGCGATCTCCGCGACTCGCGGGGACACGATCCTCCGGACGGATTCGGCCACCTTCAGTCCACCGCGTACTGGCACGGTGACGACCAGCTTCTCGTTCCCGGTCTTCAACGTCGATTCCTTGAGTTTGCCCGACACGTTGATCTTCGAGATCACCAGCTGGCTGCGCGACGCGGACGGCAACTGCGCCTCCGCGCTCGGAGTCGATTCCTTGGCGGCGAACCCGTGCTTTACGCTCTCGGGTGGCCAAACGGTGGCTGACGGTCGACCCGGCGACCGCGTAATCCGCCCCATCGTGGCGGGCACGACGGTCCTGCTTCCCTCCGGTGGCAAGATCTTGGATGCCGTCGTGGACACGCTGCGGCGCAACCTGCTGCTCTCCAACGTCGGGCGTGATCGCATCGAGGTCTTCCGTCTGCAAGACGAGGAATTCCTGACCTCGATTCCGGTGGGCTCGGAGCCCTGGGGCATCACGTTGAACAGCTGCGCGCCCCTCAGCCCTGCCGCAGGGTGTGGCGACACACTGATCGTGGCGAACTCCGGAGGAACCAACCTCTCGATGGTATACCTCGGACCCGATGATGGACTCGGGCCCGCCGCGGAAGATGCGTCGCGTCGCTTCCTGACACCGGACGTCGTCCTGTTCGAGGTTGAGCGCGTGATTGACGAGACTGGCGTCATCCGCTTCACCGTGACCGTACTGCCCGACCCCGACGCGCTGGGCTTCTCCGATCGGCCCCAATACATCGCTCGCGATTCGACCGGCCGCTCCCTCTTCTCGACGAAGGTCGTGCCCGCGCTCGACCAGGTCGGCACGATCAGAAAGGCCTTCCATCCCACGGGCGGTCTCCGGCCCGAGGTCGTGATTTTCGTGGAGCACGCGCGCCTGGACGACGCCGAGGATTTCACTGCGATCGCGCACGTAGACAACATCGTCGTGAGCAACACGGGTGCTGACGACCTGGTGACGATCACGGATCACATTCCGGGTGACATCACCATGCCGATCACGAGCATAACCGACGCAGTGGACCTGGCGGTTGCGGACCTCGTCGCGAATACGACGTCGGACATCTATTCGGTCACCGGGAGCAGATGGAACATCGAGAACCTCGGATTCACCGACACGACCTTAGTGGCGGCTTCGGGTGATGGAGGTTGGGTGGTGTTCGGCGAGGGTGCGATCGACCCGATTGGCCGCGTGATCATGTACGAGACCGCCACGGACGCCATCAGCCGCTTCATTGAGGTCACGGACCTCATCACCAATGCCGGTGAGACCGTGAAGGGCATCGGCCTCAACTACGACGGGACCCTGGGTGTGGTACGTGGCACGAACCAGGTCTCGTTCTTCACGACCGACCTGAGGTTACAAGGTGGTCCGTCGCTGTCGCTCTCGGGTGGCTCGGGTGCGGTCCTCCATCCACTGCACGCGAATGCCGTCTCACTCACCAATTTCACCGGCGAGTACCGGCCGAACACCCACATCGCGCTGGTGGGTACGGGTGAGCGCACGATCGACATCTACGACACGTTCCACTTCTTCCGCTCCGGGCGCATCTTCATCCGAGACGTCATCTCGGGTCCGTTGCGGGCGTCGCTCCCGTTCCCGAAGGACAACCAGGATCCCTCGGGGGCACCGTTCCAGTGCGTTTCGACCACGGTTACGGATCAAGCGGGTCGAACCATCGGCTCCGCGATCGAGGTTTTCCAGGGCGGGGATTTCAACAGCCCATGGCCGGAAGACGGTGGCGCAGGCGGCACCGAAGACCGCTGCGTGGTGCTCAAACTGTACGGTACGACGGACGCCGGCGGCGTGGTCGTGATCAACGTGCGCAAGAGCGACATCCTGCGGGATCACCCCTCCCGGAATTGAAGCGACCGAACGCGATGGGACGCCCCGGCGGGTCTGCGGACTCACCGGGCGTTTTCCTTCTTAGAGCGACGTTCGCCCTTGGTGCGCCTGAGCACCTTGTCTATATATGCTCAAGCATCATCCGGTGCACTCGAACAGTGAGTTCGTAGACGAGCATGACGCGCATTTCGTTCCGCACCGCAGGCGAATCCCACGGCCGGGGGCTTACCGCCCTCATCGAGGGCATACCCGCGGGACTGGAGCTCGACATGTCCCGCGACGTCGATCCCGAGCTCAAGCGAAGACAGGGTGGGTACGGTCGGGGCCGGCGCATGCAGATCGAGTCCGATCAGGCGGAACTGCTCAGTGGAGTCCGCCTGGGCGAGACGCTCGGATCCCCGATCTCCATGACGATCTGGAACCGGGACTGGAAGAACTGGACCACCGCGATGAGCCACCATTCGCCTGCCGAGGACGCGAATCCCAAGGCGTTGCGGCCCCACTACCTACCACGCCCGGGACACGCGGATCTGGTCGGTGCGCTCAAGTACGATCGGCGGGACGTGCGTGACATCCTCGAGCGGGCCAGCGCACGGGAGACCGCCGCGCGCGTCGCATGTGGAGCGGTAGCGAAGCGCCTGCTCGGTGAGTTCGGCATCTCCATCGGGAGTCATGTCGTCTCGATCGGCCCGGTGCAGGCGGAGATCGGCGAGCTACCCGAGGACATCAACGCGGCCGCCGACCCCAACCCGGTACGCTGCCTCGACGACGGTGCGGCGACGCGGATCATGGAGGAGATCGATCAGGCCAAGGAGCGCGGTGATACGCTTGGAGGGATCTTCGAGGTGGTCGTTACCGGCGCGCCCGTAGGGCTCGGGAGCTACGTCTCATGGGACCGGAGGCTGGACGGCCGGCTTGCCGGAGCCGTGATGTCGATTCAGGCGGTAAAAGGGGTCGAGCTCGGCCTTGGGTTCGAGGGCGCGCGACGTCCGGGTTCCGAGGTTCACGACCCTATCGTGCGAGCGGAAGAGAAGCCGCGCACGGGTGGCTTCGGCCGGGCATCGAATCGGGCCGGGGGGCTCGAAGGTGGAGTTACGACCGGTGAGCCGCTCATTGTTCGTGGCGCGATGAAGCCGATCTCGACGCTGAGGAAGCCGCTGCCGAGCGTGGACTTGCGGGACGGCTCCGAGGGTGACGCGGCCGTCGAGCGCAGCGACGTTTGCGCGGTACCGGCCGCTGCGGTCGTAGCAGAGGCCATGGTCGCGTTGGTGCTCGCGGACGCGTTTCTGGAGAAGTTCGGCGGAGACTCGATCAGCGAGATCCGTCGAAACTTCGATGGCTATCTCGCGTACCTGGCCGAGCGCGGTTTCGGCGAACGGTGACTGGGTCCGACCTCCTCCGAATACTGCTCGTGGGATTCATGGGGTCGGGCAAGTCCAGCGTCGGTGCGGACCTGGCAGGGCGTCTGGGTTGGCGCTTCGCTGATGCGGACGACGTCGTGGAGCGAGAACAGGGCATTCTGATCCCGGACATCTTCTCGAAGCTCGGTGAGCCTCGATTCCGGGAGCTCGAGCACGAGGTAACCCAGGCCCTCCTGATGGAGGAGCATGTCGTCGTCGCGAGTGGCGGGGGCTGGGCAGCGGTGCCCGGCCGACTGGACGACCTCTCTCGGGGCACCACTACCGTCTGGCTCCGCGTGAGCGCCGAGGAGGCGGTTCGGCGTGCGGGGACTCAGCCGCACTACCGGCCGCTGTTGAGGGGGCCGGACGCTCTCGCGGCGACACAAGAACTGTTGCTTCTGCGAACGCCGCTCTATGCGCGATCGGAGTATGAGGTAGACACGGAGGGCTTCTCCGTAGAAGATGTGTCAATCCGAGTCATGGAGCTTCTGAGGCTGAATCAACCCACAACAGACACTGAATGAGCGACAACGGCGGTAGGCATCTCGTCATCGTCGAGTCCCCGGCGAAGGCGCGCACAATCGGAAAATACCTCGGCAAGGGGTATGAAGTCGTGGCGTCCGTGGGCCACGTCCGGGACCTGCCCACCAAGGAGTTGGGCGTCGACATCGAGAACGGTTTCGAGCCCAAGTACGTGACGATCCGGGGCAAGGGCAAGGTGATCTCGGAGCTCAAGAAGAAGGCCAAGGGCGCCGATCGGATCATCCTCGCGACCGACCCCGACCGTGAGGGTGAGGCGATCGCGTATCACGTCGCGGAGCAGCTGGGGTATGAGAAAGACCGAGGGCGCTTCCAGCGGGTCATCTTCCGAGAAGTCACCAAGCGTGCGGTTCAGGCTGCTCTGGACGCTCCTGAGGAGCTGGACAGTAGAAAGATCGAGGCCCAGCAGGCGCGTCGGATTCTCGACCGGCTCGTCGGGTACCAGGTCAGCCCCATGCTCTGGAAGCCGATCCGTCCGGGGCTGTCGGCAGGTAGAGTGCAGACCGTGGCGCTCCGGCTCATCTGCGAGCGCGAGGACGAGGTCCGCGCATTCGTCGAGCAGGAGTACTGGTCGATCACCGCGCAGTTGAGCCGCGACGATCAGGCGTTCGAGGCCAAGCTGCACCAGATCGACGGCAAGAAGTTCACTCTCGACAACGAAGAGGCTGCTGCCGGCGTGGTTCGCGACGTAGCGGACGTGCCGTTTGCGGTCACCGAAGTCAAGCGACGCGAGCGGCGGAAGAATCCGGCTGCGCCGTTCACCACATCGACGTTGCAGCAGGAGGCGGCGAAGCGGCTGCGCTTTTCGGCCCGCAGGACGATGTCCAACGCCCAGCGGTTGTACGAGGGTCAGACGATCGGCGGCCGGGGCCAAATAGGTCTGATCACGTACATGAGGACGGACTCGACTCGGGTCTCCTCAACCGCGGTCGATGAAGCGCGGATGTGGATCACGGGCGAGTTCGGGGACTCGTACATTCCGAAAGTGCCGCGACTGTATGGCGGCAAGCAGCAGCGCGCGGCGCAGGACGCGCACGAGGCCGTTCGTCCGACGGATGTCACGATCCTCCCTTCGGAAGCCTCGCGATACCTCGAGCTGGATCAGGCAAAGCTGTACGAGCTCATCTGGCTCCGTTTCGTCGCCAGCCAGATGTCGCCAGCAGTCTACGACACGACGACGGCGGATTTCGACCTCGCTGGCGGCTCAGGGCGGCACTTCCTGTTTCGGGCGACCGGCTCGATCGTGAAGTTTCAGGGCTTCACCCGGCTCTACCTGGAGGCGACCGAGGCCGGGGAGCATCGGCGCCTCGACGATTTGGAGCCGCTGCCTGACCTGAACGACGGAGACGTCGCAGAGCTGGGGCGCATCGAGCCGAACCAGCACTTCACGCAGCCTCCGCCGCGGTACTCGGAAGCGAGCCTCGTGAAGGAGATGGAGAAGCTCGGCATCGGGCGTCCCTCAACGTACGCGCAGATCATCTCGGTGATCATCGACCGTGACTATGTCGAGCTCGAGCAGCGCCGCTTCCACCCGACTGACCTTGGCGAGGTCGTCTTGAAGCTGCTCGTCCGCCTCTTCCCGGACCTGTTCGACGTCGAGTTCACTAGCCGGATGGAGACCGAGCTCGACCGTGTCGAGGACGGTGAGGTCGAGTGGCGTAGCCTGCTCGAGGACTTCTACCCGCGGCTTCGCGAGAGCATCGAGGCGGGCGAGGCCAACTCCGACGCGATCATCAGGGAGATTCTGGCCGCAGAGGGTGAGAACTGCGATAAGTGCGGCCGGCCCATGCTCGTGCGCTGGAATCGGTTCGGTCGCTTCCTCGGCTGCTCCGGATACCCCGAGTGCAAGAGCACTCGCTCGCTGGACGGCTTCGATCCCGAGGGTGACGAACTCGGTCCGCATCCTGAGGACGGACGCATGGTCCGACTCAAGTACGGCCCCTATGGTCCGTACGTAGAACTCGAGTCGGAGGCGGAAGGCAAGAAGCCGAGGCGCTCGAGCCTGCCCAAGGGCATGCAGCCACAGGACGTAGATCTGGACTACGCGGTGAAGCTGCTCCAGCTGCCGCGTCCCATCGGCGTGGACCCCGAGACCGACGAGGAGATCGTCGCCGGCCTCGGCCGCTTCGGCCCGTTCGTACGCAGGGGCAAGACGTTCGCGAGCCTCAAGGATCACGATCACATGTGGTCGGTAACCTTGGAGGAGGCGGTCGAATTGATAAGAGCCAAGGTCTCCGGGAAGCGAACGGCACTCAAGCAGCTCGGGAAGCACCCTGACTCCGGCGACGACCTGGTGATCCTTTCCGGCCGGTACGGCCCGTATGTGACCGACGGAAGCATCAACGCGACGCTGCCCAAGGGCACCGAGCCGGAGGACGTGGACCTCGACCTCGCTGTGGACTTACTTGCCAAGAAAGCGGCACGGAAGGGCGGAAAGAAGGGCCGGCGGCGGGGAAAGAAGTGACGGTCACTGTGGTCGGAGGAGGGCTGGCCGGTTGTGAAGCCGCGCTCCAGCTCGCTCAGAGGGGGCACGACGTTCACCTCGTTGAGATGCGTCCCGTGCGCAACACCGAGGCACACCAGACCGAGGACCTCGGCGAGCTCGTGTGCACGAACTCGTTCAAGAGCGAGGGCCCCGAGAACGCCCACGGCCAGCTCAAGCGGGAGATGAGAGCGCTCGGATCGGTTCTTCTGCGCTCGGCCGATCAGTCGCGTGTGGCGGCCGGATCGGCGCTCGCGGTGGACCGGGGCCTCTTCTCGCGGGCGATGACCGCCGCGGTGGAGGCCGAGGCACGAATCCGGGTCGTGAGGGAGGAGTGCACGGCGCTGCCCGAAGGTCCTGCGATCATCGCCACGGGCCCTCTCACCTCGGACGCGCTCTCGAGCGCGATCCAGGAGGCTCTCGGCGATGGCGGCCTCGCATTCTTCGACGCGATCGCTCCGATCGTGCACCGCGACAGCGTGGACGAGAGCGTGGTCTTCGAAGCGGGCCGCTTCGACGAGGACTCCGACTATCTGAATTGTCCGATGAACCAGGAGGAGTATGCCGCGTTCATCGAGGCGTTGAACACCGGTCAAGCCCGCGAGGGCCACGATTGGGATGCGGTGCCGTACTTCGAGGGGTGTTTGCCCGTCGAGGTCATGGCGTCCCGTGGTCTCGACACCCTTCGCTTCGGACCCATGAAGCCGATCGGTCTCACCGATCCACGGACGGGCGACCGACCCTGGGCGGTCGTCCAGCTCCGCCGCGAAGATCGCGCTGGCCAAATGTGGAACATGGTCGGTTTTCAGACTCGTCTCAGGGTTGGTGAGCAGCGCCGAATCTTCACCATGATTCCGGGGCTTGCCGACGCGGAATTCCTACGCCTGGGTTCGATTCACCGGAATAGCTATCTGAACTTCCCCGAGCGGCTCTCGCGGTACGGGGCCCCGGCGTCTCGTCCGGACGTCGTTTTCGCAGGGCAGCTCACTGGCGTCGAGGGATACACCGAGTCGGCGGCGAGCGGAATCCTGGCGGGCATCAACCTGGCTCGAGTTCTCGCTGGCGAAGAGGCGATCGTGCCGCCCCCGACGACCATGCTCGGCGGGCTCTTCCAATACCTGAGGGAGGCCAAACCAGGTCACTTTCAGCCGATGAACTCGAACTGGGGTTTGGTCGAGCCGCTCGAAAGGCGGATCAAGGGCAAGAAGCAGAGGCGACAGATGCTCGCCGCGCGTGCCCAGGAGGATTTTTTGACCTGGATGGTGGGACACGGACTTTCCGTTGCGGACATGGGAAAGCTGGCCGCGTCGGTGAGTGCCGAGCCCGGGGCTTTCGTCGCACCAGCGGCTGGTGACTGAGGGCGGGCTCCTGGAGGGTCACCCGGCGAGCACCGAGGTTCGAGACTTCCTACGACACCTCGCCGACGAACGGCAACTCTCGGGCCACACGGTCGAGGCCTATGAGCTCGACCTACGCCAGCTGAGCGAATTCCTGACCGGGTACCTCGGCCACGCGGATTGGCGCTGGGCCGACGAGGACGTAGATCGTCTTGCCTTGCGGGGTTTCATGGGCTGGCTCGGTCGCAAGGGACTGAGCAAACGCACGGTCGGTCGAAAGCTCTCGGCAACTCGATCCTTCTTCAGATTCTTGCACGGCGAGGACCGCATACCGAGAAACCCGGCGAGCGCCGTGCGAGCTCCCAAGACCGAGAAAACGCTCCCTGGGCATCTGACCCGTGGGGACGTGCGAGACGTCTTCGCTGAGGCGGAGAAGCGAGCCGCACAGAACACGCTGAGTAGCGCCCGCGACCTCGTCATTCTCGAGCTTCTCTATGGGAGCGGCCTACGGCTCTCCGAGTTGTACGCTGTGGACCTTGATTCGATCGATCGGGGCTCGAAGCTGGTCCGCGTGATGGGCAAGGGCAGGAAGGAACGCATCGTTCCCGTTTCCGATGCGTCTCTCAGGGCGATCGCTCACTACGAGCCACGGCGCGCAGAGGTACCGAACCGGACGGACGACGCGCTGCTCGTGAACGCACGCGGTGGACGGCTCTCGCGCCGCTCCATCCAGACCTCGGTGAGCGCGTGTTTCGACGTGGCCGCCGGCGCGCGTGGACTCTCCGCTCACGCGCTGCGACACTCCTTCGCAACCCATCTGTTGGAAGCGGGAGCCGATCTGCTCGCGGTCAAGGAGCTGCTCGGCCACGTTTCGCTGTCTACGACCCAGATCTACACCCACACGACGAAAGACCGCTTGCTTCGGGTCTACAGGGACGCGCACCCGCGAGGCGAGTAGCGTCGGACGGTCCGGACTGCCATTTCGGCAGCGCCAGCGTTAGATTCGTGGCCCCGCGCTTGCACCTAGCCACTCCGTTCAACCGTGCGGCGATGGAATTCCACGAGAGTTGGGATAGATGAGTCTACCGGAAATTCGAGCGACCACCGTTCTCGCCGTCCGTCGGGACGGGCGGGTCGCCATGGGTGGAGACGGTCAAGTGACAATGGGTGACACCGTGGTGAAGGGCAGGGCGCGCAAGGTTCGAGCGCTGAAGGACGGCACGATCCTCGCGGGTTTCGCGGGTGCGGTTGCCGATGCGTTCACGCTCTTCGAGAAGCTAGAGGAGAAGCTCGAGCGGTTTCCGGCCAACATGCGCAAGGCCGTGGTCGAGCTGGCCAAGGATTGGCGCACGGACCGCTACCTACGTCGGCTCGACGCCTTGCTCGCGATAGCGGACAGGGATCACTTGTTCTTGCTGAGCGGCACCGGTGACGTCATCGAACCCGACGACGGCGTGCTCGCGATCGGATCCGGTGGCTCTTTCGCGCTCGCCGCAGCCCGAGCGCTCATGGAGAACTCGGACCTCGAAGCCCCCGAGATCGTCCAGCGCGCGCTGGAGATCGCCGGGGACATTTGTATCTACACCAATCGCGACATCGTCGTGCTCGAGCTGGGTGAAGACGGTGATGGAGGGGAGGCATGACGAGCAACGCGCTCGAGTCCCAGGATCAGCCTGTACATCCGGCGACAGCTGACGACGAGTCAAAAGACCCCATCTGGCTCGACGAACTCACACCGAGCCAGATCGTCTCCGAGCTCGACAAGTACATCATCGGGCAGGACGATGCGAAGAAGGCGGTCGCGGTCGTGCTCCGGAATCGCTGGAGGCGGCAGCGCGTCGAGGAGGAGATGCGGCAAGAGATCGCGCCGAACAACCTCATTCTCATCGGTCCCACCGGCGTGGGGAAGACAGAAATCGCACGCCGCCTCGCAGGTCTTGCGGGCGCGCCGTTCCTGAAGGTGGAGGCGTCGAAGTTCACAGAGGTCGGGTATGTCGGTCGAGACGTCGAGTCGATGATCCGCGACCTGGTCGACATCTCCATCAACCTGGTACGGTCGGATCGCGAGTATGAGGTGAATGAGACTGCCGAGGCGCGGACCGAGGAACGCATCCTGGAGCTGCTCCTGCCCGTGGCCAACCCAGACCCGCAGCCGGCTCCGGACGGTGAGCGGCCGCATGTCTTCGTCACGGACGCGAGTGGCGTAGCCGAGGAACAGGAAGAGGGCGTGATCGAGCGTCGGCAGCGCACCAGGGAGAAGCTCCGCAAGCTCCTGATCGACGGGAAACTGGAGGACCGCGAGATCGAGATCGAAGTGAGCCAGACCCCGAACATCGAAGGGATGATGTTCCCGTTGGGTGGTGGCGACGGGCTCGATCACAACTTCACCGAGATGTTGCAGGACATGCTGCCGAAGAAGACCAAGCGACGGACCGTGTCGGTCGGCGAGGCGAGGCGGATCCTCCTGCAAGACGAACTCGACAAGCTCGTCGACATGGACGAGGTCGTGAACGAAGCGCTGTACCGCGCTGAGGAGATGGGGATCGTCTTTCTCGACGAGATCGACAAGGTGGTGGGACAGCGGGGTGTGCAGGGTCCCGACGTGAGCCGCGAGGGTGTGCAGCGAGATCTGCTACCGATCGTCGAGGGTTCCACGGTCTCCACCAAGTACGGCCTCGTGCGGACGGACCACATCCTCTTCATCGCTGCCGGTGCCTTCCACGTGGTGAAACCGTCTGACATGATTCCGGAGCTGCAAGGTCGCTTCCCGGTTCGCGTGGAGCTGCGGAGTCTCGGGGAAGAGGACTTCGTGCGCATTCTGCAGGAGCCGAAGAACGCGCTCCTGGAGCAGTACCGGGTGATGATCGAGACGGAAGGCGCCAAGATCGAGTTCACCGATGACGCCATAGCGGAGATCGCGCGCATTGCGATGCAGCTCAACGAGCGCCTCGAGAACATCGGTGCCCGCAGGCTGCAGACCGTGATGACGACGCTGTTGGAAGAAGTGCTGTTCAATCTCCCGGAAGCGGGAACCGACGCCATCCTCGTCGACCCCGCCTTCGTACATGACCGACTCGCCAAGATTTCCGAGGACGAAGACCTCATCCGCTACATCCTGTGAAGGCTGTTGAAGAAGTACAGTGGGCCGCGCGACCCACGCCATGGCGTGGGTGCCCCGTGCTTGCGCGCGTTCAGGCAAGGAACGACGAGGAGTCGTAGCCGAGCGGGCACCGCCGCCGAAGGCGGTGGTCCGACGAGGAGAGACGCTGGATCAACCGCGCGGGCACCGACGCGAAAGCGTTGGTCGCCATGTGCCCAACACCGGAATGAAATGAACAGACGAGTTTGCGGGTTGGGGTGGCACGGCCCCATCTCCGTCGTTGGAGCTCCTCGGACCACCGCCTTCGGCGGCGGTGCCCGCGACGGCTATGACTTCGAAGCTCCGCGACCCGCGCGATGCGCGGGTGCCCTCTGGGGCCGTGGCGTCCCGGGGACCCGTGCGTTACCACGGGTGGCGGCCCGCTGTACTCCTTCAACAGCCTTCTGAGACGTGGCCAAGAAGCGAGACTTCCTCGCGATCGCGGACTTCAGTCGTGACGAGCTCACTCAGCTGCTCGAGCGTGCGCGCTTACTGAAGGCGGGCGTCGATAGAGCGCAGCTGACCGGGATGACCCTGGCGATGATCTTCCGCAAGAGTTCCACGCGCACACGAGTGTCGTTCCAGGTGGGCATGACCCAACTCGGGGGGCACGCGCTCTTCCTCTCGGATGGGGACAGCCAGATCGGTCGTGGCGAGACCGTGCACGACACCGCCAAGGTGCTCTCGCGCTATGTCGAGGGCATCATGATTCGCACGTTCGCCCACGCCGAGGTGGAGGAGTTCGCGGCGTACGCGTCGGTTCCGGTGATCAATGCGCTCACGGACCTCTTGCATCCGTGCCAGATCATCGCCGACTTGCAGACGATCGCCGAGGAATTCGGGAGCGAGCACGCATCGCGCACGGTGGCGTGGATCGGGGACGGCAACAACGTGGCCAACTCGTGGCTGAATGCCGCGTACCGCCTGGGCTTCTCGGTGCGCTTGGCGTGTCCCGAGGGGTACGACCCCGATCCCGAGATTCTGGCGAGGGCACAGGGCGAAGCCGACGTCGTGTTGACCCGTGACCCCTCAGAGGCGGTACAGGGCGCGGACGTCGTCTCCACCGACGTGTGGGCTTCGATGGGCCAGGAGGAGGAGGCTGCGGAGCGCATGGCGGCGTTCGAAGGCTTCGTGGTGGATGAGGCTCTCATGGGTCAGGCCGCGCAGTCGGCCATCTTCTTGCACTGTTTGCCGGCGCACCGCGGGGAGGAAGTCACCGCGGGCGTCATCGACGGCCCCCAGTCCCGCATCTTCGACGAGGCTGAGAATCGCCTGCACGCTCAGAAGGCGATCTTGCTGGAGCTCATGGGATGACCGCCGCGCTCAAGCGCACTCCTCTTTACGGCCGTCACGTCGCTGCCGACGGGAAGATCGTTCCCTTTGCCGGCTTCGAGATGCCTGTTCAGTACCCTACGGGGATTACCGCGGAACACCGCGCAGTCCGAGAGGCTGCAGGCCTCTTCGATGTCTCGCACATGGGTGAGTTCGTCGTACGGGGCCCTCAGGCGCTCGAGCTGGTCCAGCACGTGTCGGTGAACGATGCGGCCGGACTCGAGGTCGGGCAGGCGCAGTACTCGGCGATGTGCCTGGAGGACGGCTGCGTCGTCGACGACCTCCTGATCTATCGCTTCCCGGACCACTACATGCTGGTCGTAAATGCCTCGAACCTCGCCAAGGACTGGGCCTGGATCGAGGGCCAGTCGGAGGCGTTCGAGTGCGAGCTGGAAGACGTGTCGGACCGCACCGGACTGCTCGCGCTACAGGGCCCTGCCGCACGGGAAATCCTCCGACCGCTCACGAGCATCGACGTCGATGGTGTGAAGTACTACCGCTTCACCGTGGGGGAGGTCGCCGGGGTTCCCGCCGTCATCAGCGGGACCGGTTATACGGGTGAGGACGGGTTCGAACTGTACGTCGACGCGGACGACGCGCCGGGGTTGTGGGACGCTCTGCTGCAACAGGGCGCCGGCGCCGGTCTCATCCCTGCCGGGCTCGGAGCACGCGACTCGCTGCGCCTGGAGATGGGATACGCGCTCTATGGCAACGATCTCGATGAGCAGCATACCACGTTCGAGTCGGGCCTCGGCTGGGTCACGAAGCTGGGCAAGGGGGACTTCGTCGGTCGCGATGCGCTCGCCGCTCAGAAGGAGGCTGGAGTTGCGCGCCGGCTCGTTGCGATGCGCCTCGAGGCAAGGGGCTTCCCGAGACCGGGTTATGACGTGAGGCATGAGGGTGAGGTGGTCGGCAACGTCACGAGCGGTACGGTCAGCCCCACGCTCGGAGTCGGAGTCGCGATGGGGTATGTGCCCACCGAGCTGTCCAAGCCCGGCACCGGGCTCCAGATCGACGTGCGGGGCCGCCTGATCGACGTGGTCGTGCAGCGCCCGCCGTTCTATACCGGGGGCTCGATCAAACGGTGATCCGCATCGGTATCCTCACGGTGAGCGACGGATGCGCGCGTGGTGAGCGCGAGGACCGGAGTGGCGCGCTCATCGGCTCATGGTGTGCTGAGAAGGGACACGAGACCGTGGCTCGAGACGTCGTCGTTGATGAGACCACGGACATCGTCCGCTGTCTCGTGTCCTGGTGCGACGATCTCGGCTTGGATGTGATCCTGACCACGGGAGGCACGGGTCTCACACCCCGCGACGTCACGCCGGAGGCGACCAGGTCCGTGCTCGATCGCGAGGCGCCGGGAATCGCAGAGCGGATCCGCGCGGTAGGGCTCGAGAACACGCCATACTCGGCGCTGTCTCGGGGGGTCGCCGGCACCCGAGCGCGAACCCTTATCGTGAACTTGCCGGGAAGCCCCGGGGGCGTCCGAGACGGTCTGGCGGTGCTCGATCCCCTGCTCGCGCATGCCGTGGACCTTCTTGGCGGTGGAGGTGGGACCCACGAGCCTCCGCCGGACGGGTCATGACGGAGGATCGCGTTCTCATCTCGACGCACGACCTAGCGCGCGCTGGGCAACTCAGGGACGGCTTCAAGTCCGCTGGCTACTCGACCGATCTGGTGACACCGGCTGAAGAGTTGACGACCGACGACGGCGCGGTCCTGCTCGTGCTCACTGGAGGGCTCGCCGAGGGCGGGGGAGCACTGGCGAGACAAGCGAGGCAGGCGCTCCACATTCCGATCTTCGCGATCGCCTCGGCCGCGGAGTTGGTGCCGGCTCTGCGACCCGGATTCGACGAGGTCTTCCCGAACACGTCGCACGTCGACGACGTGGTGCTCGTGGGCAGTCGACTCATCGAGCGTGGGCGGCTGCAGGCTCTGACGGGCATCATCGGTGAGACCGACGCGATCCGTCAGGTGTTGGAGCGCGTGGTGCAAATCGCACCAGTTGCTTCGACCGTGCTCGTCACGGGCGAGTCTGGCACCGGGAAGGAGCTCGTCGCCCGCGGCATCCATTTGCTTTCGCCACGGCGGCACAAGCCTTTCATCGCGGTCAACGTCGCGGCACTCTCCGACACGCTCATCGAGTCCGAACTGTTCGGGCACGAGAAAGGTGCCTTCACGGGCGCGATCGCCACGCGCAAGGGCCTGTTCGAGCTGTCCGACGGCGGCACGACATTCTTGGACGAAATCGGCGACATGCCGCTCTCCACGCAGACGAAGCTACTCAGGGTGCTGGAGCAACGGGAGTTTCACCGTGTCGGTGGCGAGCAGAGCATCAAGGTCGACGTCCGCATCGTTGCGGCGACCAACCAGGACCTGAGGCAACTCGTCGCGATCGGGGAGTTCCGGCGCGATCTCTTCTTCCGATTGAACGTCCTGGGTATCGAGCTTCCAGCGCTCCGGGACCGCCGTGATGATATCCCGCTCCTGATCCAGTCATTCGTCAAGGAAGTATCAGAGCGTCACGACCGGGACTTCCCGGGGATCTCGTCCGAGGCGATGGAGATGCTCACCGCGTACTCCTGGCCGGGAAACGTGCGCGAGTTGCGTAACCTCGTCGAGTCGATGGTCGTGCTCGCGCCCGGTCGGATCATTCGACCCGAAGACATTCCGGATGAGGTCCGCCTGGGCCGGGGCCCGTCATTATTGCCGGCGCCGATCTCCAGGGTGACCGGTAACCGGAAAGGCGCGTCGGATCTCAGACCCGAACTCGAATTCGTATTCCGGACTCTCGTCGACCTCCGAGTCGACATGGACGATCTGCGCCGAGAGTTCGACGTGTATCGGCGGGGGGAGGGCATCACGCTGCCCGGTGAGGCCGTGGTCGGACGCGTGGGTCCGGTGCTCCCCCCCGGCCGGGGGATCGAGATCGGGGCGTACTCTCCCGGCGCGGACTCCAGCGGGTTCGACGATGTGGTCATCTCGGCGGAACCCGTGCCACAGAGCGTATCGTCCTCCGACTCAGACGACGTTGTGGTCTTCCGTCCCGGCATGACGATGGAGGACCTCGAGCGTCAGGCGATCGCCGCAGTGCTCTCGTCGGTGAACGGGAATCGTCGGAAAGCTGCGGAGCTGCTCGGCATCGGCGAGCGCACGCTGTATCGGAAGATCTCCAAGTACGAACTGGACGACTGACGGTCGATTCACCCGTTTCCCCGTCCGCCGGCTCGGGCGCGCGCACGTGCTCGTTCGGCCTGGATACGCCGAAGGATCACACTCCACGCCGACGTCTGGTCCAGGCCGTACACCAGCGTGAGGTCCGATTCGAGATCGACGGTGCTGCTGAAGGCGTAGACGGCCATTTCGGTGACGCGTTGGCGGAGGCGGCGTTCGCCCCAACTGGGTGTAACCGCGATGATCGCACTGGGCCGGAGCCTTATGCCGCGCGACACCAGTTGCACCTCTTCGGGCACGAATCGCTCGTCGGGCTGTTCGGAGAAGAACGAGACGAGAAAGAGTGTCGCGGACTCTCCGATGCCGGGAGCATTCCGATGGGCGTTGGACATGCTGGACAAGCGGCGATACGTGTCCGGTGCCGTCACCCGCGTCGCGGACTCTTCGAGAGGGGTGACGAGAATTCGCAGCGCGCCGCTCGTGAGCGAGAGTGAGATCTCGTCCTGCCGGAGCGTACCATATCCTGGAGGAGGCAGCGTTTCGAACGAATCCGTGTTGGTCGCACTGCCGCCCTCCATGCCCGGCGGAACCGCGCAGCCGCTCAGGAGGAAGAGCGCGACAAGTGCGAAGACCAGCAATGCGCGCGAAGCGGGCCGCATCACGCCTCTTCTCCTGGGGTTGTCCCTTCCGCTCGCCCCTCCGCTTTCACGACGAGCTCGTCGAGAGCTTCGAGCAGCGTCTCTCGTCCCTCTCCCGTCTTCGACGAGAAGGGTAGGACCTGGTCTTCCCCGATGCTCAGACCCTCGCACGTGCGGTGGATGGCTTTCTCACGTTGAGTCCTTTTCAGCTTGTCCATCTTGGTGAGCACGAACAAAGTCGGCACGCCCAACTCTGAAAGATATGAGATCATATGGAGGTCGTGATCCGTGGGGTCTCGCCGTGCGTCCATCAGATGCACGAGGCCGTGCACCCTACCGGAGGCACCGAGGTACCACTCGATCAGCTCGGACCATGTGTCGCGCATGCCCTTTGGCACCTTCGCGTACCCATACCCCGGCAGGTCGACGAGGAAGAACCGCTCGTTCACCAGGAAAAAATTGATCGTTCTCGTCTTTCCTGGACTTGCGGAGACTCGCGCGATCTTCTTTCGCGTACGGCGCAGCAGCGTGTTGATGAGCGACGACTTCCCGACGTTGGACCGGCCGGAGAACGCGATTTGAGGAAGAGTACCGGGCGATGTTCCGCCCGGTTGAGCGATCGTACCCGCGTACTCGACCGTCTTGATCTTCATCCGTGCGAGAGTGGCGATCCGAGCCCGACCGGGTGAGGCGCGCGGCGGCGCCGGAGGGGACTCTCGAGCAGTACGGCGTCCATCACCTCGTCCATGGTACGTACGAGGTCGAACGCCACGCTCTCCTTCACCTCCTCGGGCAGGAGCTCTAGGTCCGACGCGTTCGCGGCGGGAAGCACGACCCTGCGTATGCCGCTCCGGAGCGCGCCGACCGCCTTCTCCTTGATTCCGCCAACGCCGAGCACCCTACCGCGGAGCGTGATCTCACCCGTCATCGCGACGTCGGCTCGGGTGGGCGTGCCGATGAGCGCAGAGATCAACGCGACCGCAATCGTGATACCGGCGGAAGGTCCGTCCTTGGGTGTTGCCCCCTCAGGGATGTGGATGTGCACGTCGATCTTTGAGTGGAAGTGGGGATCGAGTCCGAGCACCTCCGATCTGGAGCGGGCATAGGTGACGGCGGCGTGGGCCGACTCCTTCATCACATCACCGAGAGTGCCAGTAAGTCGCAGATCGCCGCCCCCCGGTATCACCGCGACTTCGACGTCGAGAACCTCGCCTCCCGCCGCCGTCCAGGCGAGACCGTTGGCGATACCGATGCGGTCGCTGTCCCGGTCGCGGTCGGGCCGAGAGTAGGGCGGCGGGCCTAGCAGCTCCTTTAGCCCCTCCGGCTCGAGAGTCGCCTCCACCGCCACGTCGTCGGCCACGCGTCGTGCCACTTTACGTGCGATACGCGCGAGACGGCGATCCAGTTCGCGTACGCCTGCCTCTCGGGTGTATCGCTCGATCACAGCGTGGATCGCCGCCCCTGACAACGAAAGCTGACCGGGCGTGAGCCCGTGCCGCTCGACTTGCCTCGGCCACAGGAACCGACTCGCGATCTCACGCTTTTCGGTATCCAGGTATCCGGGGAGGCGGATGATCTCCATGCGGTCGCGAAGCGGCTCCGGGATCCCCTGGAGCGTGTTCGCGGTGGTAATGAACAGGACTTCGGACAGGTCGTACTCCAGCTCCAGATAGTGGTCGGAAAAGGTGCGGTTCTGCTCCGGATCGAGCACTTCTAGCAGTGCGGCGCCGGGATCCCCGTGGAAGTCTTGGGCGAGTTTGTCGACTTCGTCGAGCAGGAAGACCGGGTTCCGGGTCCCGCTCCGCCGCATGCCTTGCACGACACGGCCGGGCAGTGCTCCCACATAGGTGCGTCGATGGCCTCGGATCTCGGCCTCGTCTCGCACGCCACCAAGGCTCACTCGGACGAACTCGCGTCCCAGCGCCAGAGCGATGCTTCGGCCCAGGGAGGTCTTTCCGACGCCGGGTGGGCCAACCAGGCAAAGGATCGGCCCCCGCATCTCCTGGACCAGCGACAGCACCGCCACGTGATCGAGGATCCGCTCTTTGACCTCACCCAGGCCGAAATGCTCCGACTCGAGGATGTCCGACGCATGTTCGACGGAGAGGTTGTCGTCCGAGCGTGCCGTCCACGGCAGCGCTACGATCCAGTCGAGGTGTGATCGAATGACCGCTGCCTCGGGCGCCATCGGATTCAGCTTCTTGAGGCGCGAGAGTTCCTTCTGCGCCCGCTCTCGGGCGTGCGGAGGCAGGTCGGCGTTGCGGACGGCGTCCTCGATCTCCAGCCACTCGTCGTCGTCGGTCTCTGTGGGCTCCCGGTGGATCGTGCTGAAGGCAGGCCCAAAGTCGGGCGTTTGCTCGCTGCCCAGTTGAAGCCGGATCTGGCGGTCGAGCTTGGCCTCGATGCGCATGATCTCGAGTTCCCGTACCAGGCATTGCCGCAGCAGCTCGAGTTGGTCCATCGCACCGGTTGCTTCCAGCAGCTCCTGCTTCTCCAGCGACGGCAGGATCAAGTGCCCGGCGACGAGATGGGCGAAGCGCACTCGGTCGCCCTCGGCCGACAGGATACCCGAGAGAACTTCCGGAACTCGTTCGTGCAGGCGCGCGTATTCCGCGTAGAGGCTCACCACGGTTCGCGTGAGCGACTGCAACTCGTTGGACGTTGGACCCTCCTCTTCGGTTTCCCGGTCCGTCAGCAGTTCCACGGATGCGCGGAGAGCCGCCGTCGTTGTGGTCAGCCGGCGGATCCGTGCCCGTCCGAGACCCTCCAGAACCACACGCAGCGTGCCGTCCGGCAGGCGGGAAACCTGCACCACCCGCGCGACGGTACCGACGCGAAAGAGGTCATTGCTGCCAGGCTCGTCGATCGCCGCATCGCGCTGCGCGACCAGCAGGACGAAATCGTCTCGATCACGAGCCTCATCGAGCGCGGCCAACGAACGTTGCCGCCCGATGAGCAGGGGCAGCACGATGTAGGGGAAGAAAACGAGATCCCGCAGCGGGATCACCGGAAGGCGGTCGGGCAGGTCGACCTGGTCCTCTACCCTGATGAGGTTCGCCATGCGAAGCAGCTTGTGCAGCGAGGGGCGTCAGCGCCTATCGTACCCCTTGTGCCGCTCCCGCAACAGGGACGCGCCCCGGAGATCGACGTCACGGATTTTTTTGTCGTGCGGACAACAAGTCGATGACCGGAAAGTGGCTCTACGCCTCGAGCTTCTCTTCTTCCGGGTGCAGGACGAGCAGGGGCGCCACGCCGTGCTCGACGCTCTCCGGGGTGACCACCACCTCCCGCACGTCGTTCCGGGATGGGATCTCGAACATGACGTCGCGCAGGATGAGCTCAATGATCGACCGAAGGCCGCGCGCGCCCGTCTTCCGCGCCATCGTCCTCGTCGCGATCGCCTTGATTGCCTCGCGGTCGAAGGTGAGCCCGATTCCCTCGAGCTCGAACATCTTCTTGTACTGCTTCACGAGGGCGTTTTTCGGCTCTTCGAGGATGCGCTCCAGCGCATCTTCGTCGAGCTCGTCGAGGTAGACGCTCACCGGGAGACGACCCACGAGCTCAGGGATCAAGCCGTAGCGCTGGAGGTCCTCCGGCTCGAGCCACTGCATGACGTTGCCTTCCTTCCGCTCGACGTCCTCACGGGTGTAGCCTATGCGACGCTTGCCGATCCGACCCTCGACGATCTTTTCGAGCCCGTCGAAGGCTCCCCCGCAGATGAAGAGAATGTTGCGGGTGTCGATCTGGATGTACTCCTGTTGCGGATGCTTGCGCCCGCCCTGAGGCGGCACGCTCGCGACGGTGCCTTCGAGGATCTTCAGCAGCGCCTGCTGCA
Organism: Gemmatimonadota bacterium; assembly: GCA_022560615.1. Lineage (NCBI taxonomy): Bacteria > Pseudomonadati > Gemmatimonadota > Gemmatimonadota bacterium. The sequence goes on along the minus strand of JADFSR010000022.1, from coordinate 6,423 downwards.
CACCCTCGCCGGAGACGTCGCGCGTGATGGAGGGGTTCTCCGACTTACGCGCGATCTTGTCCATCTCGTCGATGTATACGATGCCGCGCTCGCATTCGGCGACGTTGAAGTCGGCTGCCTGGAGCAGCCGGACGAGAATGTTCTCGACGTCCTCGCCGACGTACCCGGCTTCAGTGAGCGTGGTCGCGTCCGCTATGGTGAAGGGCACGTCCAGCATGCGGGCGAGAGTCAGAGCGAGCAGCGTCTTTCCCACACCCGTCGGACCGATGAGCAGGATGTTCGCCTTGTCGATCTCGACGTCGTCGAGAACGCCCTGATGGTTTACGCGCTTGTAGTGATTGTAGACGGAGACGGCCAACGTCTTCTTCGCTGCTTCCTGACCGATGACGTATTGGTCGAGGACCGTCTTGATCTCCTCGGGGGTCGGGCTGGGAGCAGTCTGTTCCTGAGCCTCCCGCTCCTCCTCCTCCGCGAGGATCTCGTTGCAAAGCGAGATGCACTCGTTGCAGATATACACGTTCGGTCCGGAGATGAACTTCTTGACGCTCTCCTTGGACTTTCCGCAGAAGCTGCAGCGAAGGTGTTTGTCACTCGTCATGGCTAAATATCACGTGTTCGGCTACTCGCCGCTATCCGAGTCCGCAGGTTTTCCATTGGTCTGCGAAACGGGGCCTTCCAGGACACGATCGATGAGACCGTACTCGACCGCTTCCACGGGATCCATGAAGCGGTCGCGGTCGACGTCGCTCTCGACTTCTTCCACGGTCTTCCCGGTGTGCTTTGCGATGATCTCGTTGAGTCGTCGCCGCATGTGCAGAATCTCTTTGGCCGCGACTTCGATGTCGGCTGCGCTGCCCTGGAAGCCGCCGGAGGGCTGGTGGATCATGATACGCGCATTCGGCAGAGCATTCCGCTTGCCTTCGGCGCCCGCCGCTAGCAGCACCGCGCCCATCGAGGCCGCCATGCCTACGCAGAAGGTGGACACCGGTGCCCGCAGGTGCTGCATGGTGTCGTAGATCGCCATTCCCGCGTAGATGCTGCCGCCGGGCGAGTTGATGTACATGAAGATGTCGCGTTCCGGGTCCTCGGCGTCGAGGAAGAGCAGTTGGGCGAGGATGATGTTTGCCACATCTTCGTTGATGCCGCTGCCCAGGAAGACGATACGGTCCATGAGCAACCGGCTGAAGATGTCGTAGCTGCGCTCACCGCGGCTCGTCCGCTCGATCACGTACGGTGGGAAAATCGGCATATCAGTGCTCTCTCGTCGAGCTAGGTCAGGGGGCCGAACTGTCAGTAATCTCGGATTGTTCCTTCAGGAAGTCGAACACCTTCCGCTCGGTGAGCTCCCGTTCGAGCATCTCGAGGCGTCCGGTTTTTTGCAGATTCGCGTACACCTTCGCGGCCGTGCTGGCGTTGGCCTCGGCGATCTCCTCGACACGAGCGTCGATGTCGTCTTCCGTGGCCACCAAGCCTTGAGTCTCGGCAACCTTTTCGATGAATAGAATGCGCTTGACCGCACGCTCCGCCTCCACTCGGATCGAAGCGCGAATCTCCTCGAGCCGCTCGGGGTCGAGATCGGGCTGATCTCCGATGACGCCGTCGACGTATCGGTCGACCATCGATGCCGGAACCTCGAACGGATTCGCATCGAGCAGCATGTCGAGCAAGCGACCGCGGACGACGTTGTCGGCTTCCTGCCCGGCCTCCTTGTCGAGGTCCTCCCGAACCCGAGTCTTCAGGTCATCCAACGTCTCAAAATCGCCGACTTGCTTCGCCAAATCGTCGTCGAGTTGTGGAAGTTCCTGGATCTTGCGTGCGACGAGGGTGATCCGGATGCGCTCGCTATCCCCTTTTCGGGCCTCATCCGGAAAGTCCTCCGGGAAAGAGACGTCGAACTCGCCGGACGCTCCGGCCTCCAGCGACTTGATCGCGATCTCGATATCGGGCGGCGCGTCGCCCTGACCAAGAAGGAACTCGTACTCTTTCTCTTTGCCCTCGTCCGTCGCTTCTCCCTGCAGCTTCTTGATCAGCACGGAGACCAGGTCGCGATCCTCTGGCTGACCCCGCTCCACAGGCTTCCACGCCCCGTTCTGCTGCTGGATCCGGGCGAGCACCTTGTCGACGTGCTCGTCCCTCACCTCGGTCACCGGGCGCTCGACGGCGAACCCACCTAGCCGGGCGATCTCGATCCGCGGCTGGATGTCGAAGGAGATCGAGAAAACGAGATCCTGCTCAGGCTCGTAGCTCAGCACCTGAATCTCTCCCTCACTGATCGGCTTGAGGTCCTGAGCCGCCAGCGCGGTGCGGTAGGCCTCTCCGATCAGCTTGTCGAGGGCTTTTTGGCGGAGCGCGCCGCCGAAACGGGACTCGATCACCTTCGTGGGCACGCGGCCCTTTCTGAAGCCTTTCAAGCGAGCGCGCGACGCCAATTGCTTGGCCGCACGTCTTTCCTCCTGTTGGACCACGGAGGCGGGAACGGTCACGCTCATACTACGGCGCCACCGCTCTTGCTTCTCGACGGAAACCTGCAGGTTCGATGCGTCTACGGTCATACCCTCAGGGGGGTCGAAAGCCGGCCTTAAAGAGCCCCGAAATGCGAAAGGGGGGACTCGAACCCCCACGGCACTTAGCCACGGGATCCTAAATCCCGCGCGTCTACCAATTCCGCCACTTTCGCTAGGCCCGGCAAAAGATAAACCCGGGGCCGAGAGGCGTTCAACGGCAGCGCTTCTTCTCCCCAATAGCAAGCGCGGGCGACCAGCCGCCGCCCGCGCCCACAGCCCGGCCGATTTTCTCCGCGTCTAGCAGCTAGCGCTAGCGCTAGTGCTAGTTGGGCATGCGCACGTTCACGACTTGAACGGCGCCGACATTGTCCTCGAAGTGTAGTGAGACGATCTGGCCGCCGTTGACCCCGTCGAGCGCCAGGCGCACATCGTCCGGGTTAGCGATCGACTTGTCCTGGACCTGGACGAGCTTGGATCCGATATAGGTCCCCACCCCGCGCCGATCCGCAGGACTACCGCGAGCCACTTGGGTGAGAATCACTCCACCGGCTCGTTGGAATCTCCACATCTGTGCGAGCTCGAGGTCCATGGTCTCGACGTTGATACCCAGGCGCTCTTCGGCGTGGACCGCACGCGCCGCGACCACGGTCGCGATCTCATTGATCGGCGCCTCGTCCAGCGTGATCCTGACATCGATCGGTCGGGCGTCCCGATACACCGTGACGGTTACTCTGTCTCCAGGCCTGTGCTGCGCGATGCGCGCCTGGAGCTCGGCGACGTAACCGACCGGCTTCCCATCGAGCGCCACGATCACGTCCTCGCTCTCGAGCTGGCCCTCGGCGGGGCCTCCGGGGTTGGCCGTCTGCACGAGAACGCCCGATACGGACGGCAGTTCGTACAGCTCGGCGTCTTCCGCGCTCACGTCCGTGATAGCCACGCCCATGCGGGGCCGCTTCACATGCCCGTACTCGATCAGGTCCTCCATGACGCGCCGCGCGAGGTTGATCGGGATCGCGAAGCCGTAGCCCTGATACGCGCCGGTCGTGGAGGCGATGGCGGAGTTGATGCCGATGACCTGGCCCCTGAGGTTCACCATGGGGCCACCCGAGTTACCGGGGTTGATGACCGCGTCGGTCTGAATGAAGTCCTCGATCGCGAAACCGGCTGCCTCGGGGCCGTATCGGGGATCGTTCCGCAGGTCGTTCTGGAGCAGCCGCAGCCCCCGTCCGAGGGCGCTGATGATTCCAGCCGTCACCGTGAAGTCGAGCTGCGCCGAGCGGCCAAAGCCAGGGTTGCCGATCGCCAGAATCCATTCGCCGACCTTGGTCTCGTCCGAATCGCCGAGCGACATCGCGTGTAGTGGCTCACCGGCGTCGATCTTGAGCAGCGCAACGTCTGTGAACGGATCGCTCCCGACGATCTCGGCCTCGAAGTGCTGACGGTCCGGGAAGTAGACCGTCACTTGGTCCGCGCCTTCGACCACATGGTTGTTGGTCAGGATGTAGCCGTCCGCGGACACCACGAAGCCACTGCCGCCGGCGACCATGCCCTGCGACGGGGGTCGACGCCGATCCTGAGGCATGTCGAAGAAGTCCCGGAATCCCCTCGGAAGCTGCTGCGCTGCCTGGGTCGGGGGACGGCGAGCCTCGATCCGCACCACCGCAGGCGTCACCGCATCCGCCAGGTTGGTGAACGCCTCACTGAGATCCAGCGCCGGCTGCACCGCCTCAGCGGCGACCTGTGGTGTCTCGATGAGCGTTGGCATCGCGTAGGTCGGACTGGTCCAGCCGAGTCCGCTCGCCATCCCCAGACCGATGACGAACGCGACTGCGCTGTAGAAAACGACCTTGGTCTTTGTACGAAGGGGGTCGTACATCTCGGCGCCCTCCCGAAGCATTCTGAATATGGTGATCGGCCCACGTCGCGAGCCGATAAAGTTGTTACACGGGAAGGCCGGACCCGGGTCCGGCCCTTCTACACCTGTTTGAGATGCGCCTCGGGGGACGCCGGGTTGCCCCGGCGTCCCCCGATTGGCGCTGGACGCGGCTTACGCCTCTTCATCGACGATCTCGTAGTCGGCCTCGACAACGTCGTCGGCAGCGGCTTCGGATCCACCGTCTTCGTCGGCGCCCTTCTCCGTTCCTTCGCCCTCTGCATCGCCGTCACCGGCTTCTGCCTCTGCGGCCTGAGACTGGTACATCTCCTGTCCCGCGGCGCTGAACGCCTGCATCAACTCGTCGCGGGCAGAGTTGAGGGTGGCGAGTTCATCGCCCTTGAGTGCCTCCTTGGCCTGTTCGACCGCCCCGTCGAGACGCTCCTTCGTGCCCTCGGAGACCATCTCGCCCCACTCGCCCGTATCCTTCTCGACCTGATAGACGAGCGAGTCGAGCTGGTTGCGGGACTCGACCTTCTCCCGCCGCTCCTCGTCCTCGCTCGCGTGGGCCTCCGCGTCCTTGACCATGCGGTCGATCTCGGCGTCGGAGAGGCCACTCGACGCCTCGATCCGGATCTTCTGCTCCTTGCCCGTTGCCCGGTCCTTCGCCGACACGTGCAGGATGCCGTTCGCATCGATGTCGAAGGTCACTTCGACCTGGGGCATCCCGCGCGGCCCCGGCGGAATGCCGGTCAACTGGAACTTGCCGATGGTCTTGTTGTCCACCGCCATTTTCCGCTCACCCTGGAGCACGTGGATCTCGACCGTGGTCTGGTTGTCCTCCGCCGTGGAGAAAACTTCGGCCTTCTTCGTCGGGATCGTGGTGTTTCGCTCGATGAGCGCCGTCATGACGCCGCCCAGCGTCTCGATTCCCAGCGAAAGGGGAATCACGTCGAGCAGGAGGACGTCGGTAACGTCACCGGCCAGCACGCCACCCTGGATCGCGGCACCGACCGCCACCACTTCGTCCGGGTTCACGCCCTTGTGCGGGTCTTTGCCGAAGAAGTCGGTCACGATCTCCTGCAGCTTCGGAATCCGGGTCGAGCCGCCCACGAGGATGACCTCGTCGATGTCGTCGGTCGTCAGCCCGGCGTCCTCGAGAGCCATCTTCATGGGCGGGATGGTCCGTTGGATGAGGTCGTCGACGAGCTGCTCGAACTTGGACCGCGAGAGGCTGTAGTTCAGGTGTTTCGGGCCGTCTTGCGTCGCGGTGATGAAGGGAAGGTTGATGTCCGACGTCAACGTGGTGGACAGCTCCATCTTCGCCTTCTCTGCCGCTTCCTTGAGACGCTGAAGCGCCATCGAGTCCTTCGCGAGGTCGATGCCCTGATCCTTCTTGAACTCTTGCACGAGCCAATTGATGACGCGCTGGTCGAAGTCGTCACCACCCAGGTGCGTGTCGCCGTTGGTCGACTTCACCTCGAAGACGCCGTCACCGAGCTCGAGAATCGAGATATCGTACGTACCACCTCCGAGGTCGAAGACCGCGATCTTCTCCTCGGTCTTCTTGTCGAGGCCGTATGCGAGCGCGGCTGCGGTCGGCTCGTTGATGATACGCAGCACATCGAGGCCCGCGATCTTGCCCGCGTCCTTGGTCGCTTGGCGTTGAGCGTCGTTGAAGTACGCAGGGACCGTGATGACCGCCTGGCTCACTTTCGTGCCCAGGTAGTCTTCGGCCGTCTGCCGCATCTTTTGGAGGATCATCGCGCTGATCTCCGGCGGCGTGAACGTCTTGTCCGCGTTCGGGATCTTCACGGTCACCCGACCGCTGGCGTCGTGGCCGACTTCGTACGGGACGAGCTTCTCTTCTTCGGCGACCTCGTCGTGTTTGCGACCCATGAACCGCTTGATGGAGGACACCGTGTTTTCCGGGTTCGTGATCGCCTGGCGACGCGCGATCTGACCGACGAGGCGCTCACCGTCCTTCGTGTGGGCGACGACCGAGGGGGTCGTCCGTCCGCCCTCTGAGTTGGGGATCACGACGGG
>JADFSR010000021.1 GCA_022560615.1 Gemmatimonadota bacterium | reverse complement strand
GACGGCTCTCGGCGTTCCCGGAACCCGATCGCCTATCGTCGTTTTGGGACTTCATCGTGGACGAGGCCGGTTACGTGTGGAGCTGAGGTCGGACGGCTGGAAGTCCCCGCCGGGCTGGAACTCGTCCGGATCACCTCGGATGCCGTGGTGGGGCTCCATCGAGACGACCTGGGCATCGAGTCGGTGCGGGTACACTCGCTGAGTCGCCGTCAGCTCAGGTGGTGGTGGGGGACCACGTCGGCCGCTGGAAGATCCGCCAGCAGGTCCTGCTCGTGAACGCAGCCTATAACCTGCTCAGGATGGCCGGGTGAAGTGCCCTCAGTGACCTCCCGCCGCCATCGCCCTCTCGATCGCCTCGACGGTCACGTCCGTTCGGAACTCGATGAGCCTCCGGCCGTGCTCGATCGTCTTCGCTGCCGGCACGATGCTGATGCCGTTGATCGAGGCCTTGCCCGCATCGATGCGCTGCTGGAGGCGCACGTATTTCGGGTCGTCGTTCATGATGATCGACGTGATGTAGTAGTCGTCGTGCAGGCCCTCCAGGCGGGGGTCCTCGTCGACCCCGAGCACATCCCGCTGGTACGCTTCGACGTCCGAGTAGTTGTAGTACTCGGGGATGTGCGCGATGACGACGCCCTCGCCTTTCCACGCCCCGGCGAGCTGTTCGGCGACCGCGGCCATGCCGCGTCGATTGCCACCGCTGTCACCCAGCAGGAAGATGTCCGTGAAGCCCTGTGCCTTCAGGCTGGTGGCCATGTCCCGGAGCACGGCCTGGAAGGTCTCCTGGGAGAGCCTGATGCTGCCAGGGGAGCTGGCGCGCTCAGGGTCACCAGGCTCGATCGTCACGATGGGCGCGGCCAGGGCATTGCCGAGCCTACGCGCGATCGACTCGCCCATGACCTTCAGCACGTGGTTGTGTTTGCCGGTAGTCAGGTAGGGGCCGTTCTCTTCGATGCCGCCGGTGAGGATCAGCGCTGTGGTGGTCCCCTCCCGGAGAAGGTCCCGTATCTCCAACATCGTCAGCTCTTCGATCCAAACGTTGTCGGCGGCTTCGATGGGCCGCGGAAACTCCGCCATGTCGAGCCTGGCGTCGCGCTGCGCGACTGCCTGGGACGGTGACACGCCGACGCAGAGCGCCAGTGCCAACGTCGTGGGGAACCATTTCTTCATGGGACTCTCCTATCTCAGATCTTTAAAGAACGCGCGGATGTCCTCCACCAGCAGCTCTGGCTCCTCCAGCGCCGCGAAGTGCCCCCCACGCGGCATGACTGTCCATCGAACGATGTTGAAGCTCGCCTCGGCCCACTTTCGCGGTGTGAAGAGGATCTCCTTGGGGAAGATCGCCACACCGGTTGGCACGTCGACGTAGCCCACCGGACGCGTCGCAGGCGTGTTTCCCGACTCGTAGTAGAGGCGGCTGGAGGAGGTGATCGTCTCCGTCACCCAATAGAGCGTGATGTTGGTCAGCAGCTCGTCTTTGGTGAACGCACTCTCGACGTTGCCATCGTTGTCGCTCCAGCCGTGGAACTTCTCTACGATCCACGCGGCCAGCCCGGCGGGGGAGTCGTTGAGACCGTACCCGAGCGTCTGGGGCTTGGTGCCTTGGATCGCCTGGTAGCCGCGCCCGTCTGCGAAAGCTGCGGCACGCTCTCGTCTCTGGTCCATCTCCTGGGCAGGCACCCCCTCTGACGGATCGGAGACGCCCCGCGGTGGCCCCGAGATCATGAAATTGGAGTGCAGTCCGATGAGGCGGTCACCGTAGTTCCCCGCGAGGGACCGGTTGATGATGGCGCCCCAGTCGCCTCCCTGTGCGCCATAGCGATCGTAAGCGAGCCGTTCCATCAGCCCCGCCAGGACGTCCGCCATCCGCTCGGGATTGTAGCCCGTCTCTGCCGGCTTACCCGAAAAGCCGTAGCCGGGCAGTGACGGAATGACGACATGGAACGCGTCCGCCGGGTCGCCGCCGTAGGCCGCGGGGTCGGTCAGTGGCCCGATGAGCCCTGCGAACTCCACGAACGAGCCGGGCCACCCATGCACGAGCAGCAGCGGCACCGCGTCCTCATTGGCGGACCGTTGGTGGATGAAGTGCACATCGATGCCATCGATGTCGGTCTTGAAGTGATCGAACTCGTTGAGCCTTCGCTCCTGGGCACGCCAGTCGAAGCCGTCCTGCCAATAGGCAAGAAGCTCTTCCAAATACGCGCGATTGGTCCCGTAGTCCCAACTCGTCCCCGGTATCTGATCGGGAAGGCGACTGCGGGCCAAGCGGTCCTCGAGGTCCGTCAGCACGTCGTCGGCGACGGCGATCGTGAACGGCCGAATGGCGTCGGCGTTGGGGCCGGCCACAGTGTCAGTCTCCTCCGAGGGGTCAGCGGTGCAGGCTGCCGTCAGCGCAATGATGAGTCCGGCCATGGCGAAGGTCGTTCCCCGCGCACACGCACGTCCCCGCGCACACGCACGCGCCCAGTTCTCGATGGGGTGCCGGAGGTCGGGGGAGGGGCTCAGGCGGCTCATTCGACCCTCACCCAGGTGAGTTCGTTCACTCGCCGGGTCTCCGCTGAAGGCGGCGGGACGACGGACAGAACGAGCCGATCGCTCCCCTCGAAACGGAAATGGCGTACCTGCTCGGACCCGGCGAAAGGGACCGACAACGCGCCCGTCACATGGTGGGTCACAGTCGCAGCCGCGTCATCGATCGAGTACTCACCCCAATACGGGAAATAGGCCGACCCGGTCAAGGCTTGCAGGGCCGTTGGCCCATCCATGTCCGCGAATCGGTCCGCGTCTCGCTCAGATCGCATGAGGTGGGCCGACATCTGAGAATGGCGAGGCAGCCTAGGAAGAATACGCGTGACGATGACATGGTAGCCCCCCTCGTATGCTCGATTGCGGTCGGGGATCAATGTGCAGCCCGCGGGGGAGGTGCGCGAGCCTGAGGGAGACGACCGACTCGTGGCTCAAACCTCCTCGGTCTCCGGCACGGGCCCCAGGCGTAGCAGCAGGTCGGCGCTTTCCACCACGTCGCCCTGACGCACCAGGAGCTCCTCCACTACTGCGTGACGCGGGGCCCGCACGGCCGTCTCCATCTTCATGGCCTCGGTGACGAGAAGGTCCGCGCCCTTGTTTACTGTGTCACCGGGCTGAACCAGGATCTTGACGACCTTTCCGGGCATGGAGGCTCCCACTTCCTGCCAGTTTCCCTGTTCGGCCTTGGCGCGTCGGTCGGGGGCCGCGACGTCCTGGTCATGAACGCGTACCTCCCGGGCGTGCCCGTTCAGTTCGAACAGGACCGGGCGAGTGCCGTCGGCGTGCACTTCGCCCACGGAAACGAGTCGGATGATGAGGGTCTTTCCCGGCTCGATGTCGGCGGCGACGCGCTCGCCGGGCTTCGGCCCGTAGAAGAAGGTCGGCGTGTCCAGCGCCGAAGTGTCGCCATATGCCGCCCGGTGCGCCGCGAAGTCCGCATATACCTGAGGGAAGAGGACACGGGAAAGCACTTCCCTGTCCGTGGGCTCCCGCGTCACGGGCTCATCCTTCGTCAGCTCGCGCACCTCGGCGCGTACCGCCTCGAAGTCCACCGGATCGAGGTACGCGCCCGGCCGGTCCTGCAGAGGCTCTTCGCCACGCAGCACCGCGGCTTGCAGCTCGGGGGGGAATCCGTAGGGTGGCCGTCCGAGTCGACCCTTGAGAAGTCCCACGACGGATTTGGGAAAGCTCAGATCGGCGGCGCGACGGAGGAGCTCCGCCCCGTCCAAGTCGTTCTGGACCATGAAGAGCGCCAGATCCCCCACCGCTTTCGAGGACGGCGTAACCTTGATGAGCTCGCCCAGGAGTGAGTCCGCCTCCCGGTACCGGTCCACGACGTCACGCCACCGCCCCAACAGACCCAGTGCTTCCGCCTGGTGCTTCAGGTTCGTCAGCTGTCCCCCGGGCACCTGTGATTTGAAGACGTACGCGTCGGGGGCCACCGCTCCGCGCTCCAGGAATCGGTAGTATCTCCGCACGGCGGTCCAGTATTCGTTCAGGGGCTGAAGAGCGTCCATGTCCAACTCCGGCTCCCTGTCCGTTCCCTCGAGCGCCGCCGCGATGGCCCTGAGGCTCGGCTGGGACGTGCCGCCCGCCAGGGCGTCGATACAGCCGTCGACCACGTCGGCTCCCGCCAGCGCACCCTGCACAGCCGTAGCCACGCCGACGCCCGTGCTGTCGTGGGTGTGTAGGTGCACCGGGAGCTGCGTGGCTTCCTTCAACGCTGTTACGAGGAGCTGGGCGGCCGCAGGCTTGAGGAGGCCGGCCATGTCCTTGATGGCGAGAACGTGGGCGCCGGCCGCTTCGATTTCCTTGGCCAGATCCACGTAGTAGGCCAGGTCGTAACGGGTCCGGCTCTCGTCCAGCACGTCTCCCGTGTAACAGAGCGCGACCTCGGCGATCTTGCCCTGCTCGCGAACAGCGTCGATCGCCACCTGCATGTTCGGCACCCAGTTCATGGAGTCGAAGATGCGGAAGACATCGATTCCCGTATCGGCCGCTTCCCTCACGAACATCTTCACGGCGTTGTCGGGATACGCCGAGTACCCCAGGAGGCTCTGACCCCGCAGAAGCATCTGAAGGAGGACGTGCGGAATGTGCTCCCGGAGTTGGGCCAGCCTATCCCATGGATCCTCTCTCAGGAAGCGGTACGCGGTGTCGAAGGTCGCGCCTCCCCAGACCTCCATGGAGAAGAGGTTCGGGGCGAGTCGGCCGGTATCTCTCGCGATCCTCAGGAGGTCGTAGCTCCTCATTCGCGTCGCCAGAAGCGATTGGTGCGCGTCGCGAAACGTCGTATCGGTGAAGAGCACACGTTCGTGATCGCGAAGATGCGTCACCAGCGCTTCAGGGCCGTCGGAGTCCAGGATCTGCTTGAACGTGCCGGCAGGGGGCCTCCAACCCGGCTCGGGGGTCGGCATCGGAGGCGCCCGAAAATCAGGCCTGGCCCGGCTCTTTTCCCGGTCCCTGGGACCCTCGACCTGACCGTTCACGGCGATATGGCCGAGGTAACGAAGCAGGCGGGTTCCTCTGTCTTTTCTGGGACGGAAATCCAGAAGTTCCGGATGTGCTACGATAAAGCCCGTGTGCGTTCTACCGGCTTCGAACTCGGGATGCGTCACCACGTTTTCCAGGAATCGGATGTTCGTCTTGAGACCCCGGATCCGAAACTCCATGAGCGCGCGGTGCATCTTGCGGATGGCATCCTCGAATCGTGTGGCGTGCGTGCACACCTTCACCAAGAGGGAGTCGTAGTGAGGGCTCACGTGCGCTCCCGTGAACGCCGTGGCGCCATCGAGGCGTACGCCGAATCCGCCCGGTGAGCGGTAGTGGGTGATTCTTCCGCTGTCGGGCAGGAAGTCGTGTTCCGGGTCCTCGGTGGTCACTCGGCACTCGATGGCGTAGCCGTGGGGCTCGGGGATCACGTCGGGAATCCCTATTGCCGCAAGCGTGTGCCCCTCGGCCACCCGGATCTGGGATTGGACCAGATCGATGCCCGTCACGAGCTCGGTGACCGTGTGCTCCACCTGGATCCGGGCGTTCACTTCGATGAAGTAGAAGTCGCCCTCCGGTTCCAGCAGGAACTCGACCGTTCCTGCGCCCTGATAGCCGGCGTGGATCATCAAGTCTCTCGCCGAGCCGCAGATCCTCTGGCGGATCTCGGGATCCAGCCCTCGTGCCGGGGCAGTCTCCACCACCTTTTGGTGGCGACGCTGGATCGAGCAGTCCCTCTCCCAGAGATGCTCCACGCGACCGTGCCCGTCAGCCAGGATCTGAACCTCGATGTGGCGGGGGTTTCGGACCAGCTTCTCGATGTAGATGTCCCCACTCCCGAACGCGGTCGTGGCCTCGCGCCGCGCAACCGCCAGGACCCGCTGGAGCTCTTCGGCGTCTCGAGCGACGCGCATCCCTCGGCCGCCCCCTCCCGAAACGGCCTTCACCATGACGGGGTATCCGGACTCATCGGCGAATGCCAGGGCGTCCTCGTCCGCCACCGCCTCTGCGGTGCCTGGCACCACCGGAACGCCCGCGCTTTGTGCCAGTTCCCGAGCGCGAATCTTGTCGCCGAACAGGTCGAGCTGATGCGGGGAGGGACCGATGAACACGATGCCCTGTTCGGCGCACCGCCGAGCGAAGTGGGCGTTCTCGGCCAGGAAGCCGTAGCCCGGATGGATGGCGTCGACTTCCTTCGCCACCGCCAGCGAGACGATCGCGTCCATGTCGAGGTAGGCCTCGACCGGCCCGACTTCGGACGGGAGTAGGTACGCCTCGTCGGCCTTGTAGCGGTGGAGGGCCAGGGAATCCTCTTCGCTGTATACGGCCACGGTCCGCTTCCCGAGCTCGGTACACGCCCGGAAGACCCGAATGGCGATCTCGCCCCGGTTGGCGACCATCACTCGAGCGAATTCCCGTACGGACGTAGCGGCGGACAAGGCGCTCTTCCTCGCTGTGCAGTGGGGGTGGGTCCGAAGGGTCACGCAATCCTAATCATACCCGCGCCGAGAAGCACGGAAGCGATTCGGGCGCCACGGGGCCCGCCCCCCTTACCGATCACCCTGCTGGGATGGCACGAGCGGGCCTGGCGCAGTTACCCTGATCCTGGATCCCGGTCCGTGGAGATGGGGTCGTGTCCATTTCGCGCATGCGGTTTGCGCATCAGGGGGACCGTGCAATGAGGGAGACCTACACGCGTCGCGACAGTCTCAAGCTCATGGGATCCGCGGTGGTCGGATCGCAGTTGATCGGGCGTCGCCAGTTGTCCGCGGCTCCCACTGATGGAGGACGCGCCGTCCGAGCTGAAGACATGCGCGGCATCTTCGTCATCCTGTCGACTCCTTATACCGACTCGGGCGCGGTCGACTACGACGACTTGGCTTTCCAGGTGGAATGGCTCGAGCACGCGGGGGTGCACGGGCTCGTTTGGCCACAGAACTCGAGCGACTACCCGAGACTGACGACCGCAGAGATCATGCGCGGGATGGAGGTTCTCGCCCGAGCCAACCAGCGCCGGTCGATGACCCTCGTGCTGGGCGTGCAGCAGGACTCGACACCGGAGCTGGTGGAGCTGGCCACCTTCGCCGAGACACTCGCGCCTGACATGATGATCGCGATGCCGCCGAAGGTGGGGAGCTCGCTGGACGACTACCGGGAGTACTACAGCGCTCTGGCGGAGGTCACCTCGCGGCCCGTCATGATCCAGACGACTCCCAACCTGGCCGGGGTCGAGTTCGAGACCGAGCTGATCCTCGAGCTCGCGAAGCGATATCCCCATCTCGGTTACGTAAAGGAGGAGTCCCAGCCCGTCTTCGAGCGCATCTCAGCTCTCGTCGGGCAGCCGCAGATCCAGCGGGTGTACTCCGCGATGCGGGGGCGCTATTTCGCGTACGATCTGCGCCTGGGCGTGGATGGGTTGGTGAGTGGAATGTCGATGTACGCGGAGGTCTTCGTACGGATGTGGACGGCCTCCCGAGCTGGCGACTGGGACGAGGTGCGGGACATTCACGGCAAGCTGCTGGTGATGCTGACTTGCGAGCAGGAGATCCCCGGGGCCGGCCGCTACCTGCTCCAGCGAAGGGGCATCTTCAAGACGAGAGCGCAGAGGGGCCGCGACTTCTCACTTTCTCCGGTGCAGATCGCGGAGATCGAGCACAACCTGAAGGGGCTCGAGCCGTATCTGATCCAGGTGCCGTCACGCGCGTAGGCGGGACTGGACGGATGTTCGTCTTCGCATCCGTGATCCGGCCGATATGATACGTTGACATCAAACGTATGATGCACTAGCATCACACATGCGTACGACAGTCGATATTCAGACACATGTGCTCAAGCGCCTTCGTGACCAGGCGCATGCTCAGGGCATCCCCTTCAAGGAACTCCTGAACCGGGTGCTCCGTCTCGGCCTGGCTGCGACGCCCGAGAAGACAGGCGCCTACGTTTGCGCCACCTTCGCCATGGGCGCGCCGCTCCGACCGCTCGACAAGGCGCTCGCCCTTGCGGACTCCCTCGAAGACGAGGAGATCGCGCGGAAGTTGGCGCTGAGGAAGTAGCCGGTGTGAAGGTCGTCGACGTCAACATTCTGCTGTACGCGGTCAATCGAGACAGCCCCCGCCACGCTGCGGCCAAGTCCTGGCTGGAGGGTGCACTTTCCGCGGACGAGCCGATCGCCTTTCCTTGGGTCGTAATCCTCGGGTTCCTGCGGATATCGACCAGTTCTCGCGTTTTCCCTCGGCCATTGGATGCCGCTCACGCCCTTGGTGTCGTGGACGGATGGCTTGCCCAGCCATCTGTCATGGTGCTGAATCCCGGAGAGGAGCATTGGCGGCTCCTGAGGGATCTCTTGGACGAAGCGGGGACCCTGGGCAATCTGACGACGGACGCACACCTCGCCGCGGTGGCCATCGAGCACGGGGCCGAGCTCAACTCAACCGACTCCGACTTTGCCCGGTTCCGTCTCCTTCGTTGGACGAATCCTCTGCAAGCGTGAGCCTTCCTCCTCGAGCCTTTGGTACATCCAGGGGTTGGTGGGGCGAGCCTCCGCATACGTATAAGACGGCATGAGATATACGTATGCACGAGATAGATGAAGAAGCGGAGGTGCTCTGGTGAGCGCCCGGGGCCGAGCCCAGCGTCAGAGCACCGCTTCGATCAGGTACGGACCGATCTCGCTCAAACCGTGCGCCAGCTCGCGGCCGAACTCGTCCGCGGTGGTCGCTCGGGCGCCGTCCACGCCCAATCCCCGGGCGAGCTGCACCCAGTCCAGCTCCGGTCGCGACAGGTCGAAGAGGCTCTTGGCCCTGGGGGACGGGTCGCCCACTCCGACGCGCTGGTACTCCATCTCCAGGATGGCATACCTACGATTGGAGAAGATGATGGTCGTGACGTCCAACTCTTCCCTGGCTTGGGTCCAGAGCGCCTGGAGGGTGTACATGCCGCTTCCGTCCGCTTCCAGCGAGATCACCTTCCGATCGGGGCACGCGACGGCAGCTCCGGTGGCTGCCGGCATACCCTGCCCGATAGCACCGCCGGTGAGGTCGAGCCAGTCGTGTGGCCCCGAACCGCGAATCGCGCTGTAGATCGGACGCCCGGCGGTCGATGCCTCGCTCATCACGATGGCGTGGTCGGGAAGCAGATGCGCCAACGCCTGTGCGATGGCCGTCGGCGTAAGGGCACCGGTCGGCAGCGGCGGGCGCTGCTCTGCCTCAATGGCGGGCGGGGTCTTACCCGCATCCAGAGCATCCACGAGCGCCGCAAGCGCGCCCCGGCCGTCCTCGGAGGGATCGGCGAGGCAGTGAACGGAGCATCCGTCGGGGGTGAGTTCACCGGGCTTGCCGGGGTAGGCGAAGAAGGACACCGGTGGTTTGGTCCCCACCGTCACCAGATGTTGAATGCCGTCGAGGACCTCGACGACCTGGTCGCCGAAGTACGGAAGCCGGGACACGTGACGTCGCCCAGCCCCCCGGGTCACGCGGCCGACGAAGGTGTCCCGGAAGAGTCGAGCACCCGTCGCGGCGGCGATCTGGCCGGCGAGCGCAACGCCTTCTTCAGAGAGCGCCGATCCGTTCATCAATAGCGCGGCGCTGTCGCCTGCCGCGTGTAGCGTGCGTGCGATTTCCTCCACGCGCTCCGCGCTCGGCAGCGCCGGCGAGCAGGGCGTGATTGGATCGGCAGGGACGCCGGGCGACTCCCAGGCGGTATCAGCCGGGAGGATCAGCGTGGCCACCTGACCGGGAGGTCCGTAGCTCGCCGCTACGGCGCGCGCCCCGTCTGCGGCCACACTTTGCGCGTCCTCAGCGACGTGAATCCAGCCCGACACGCCCGCCGCGATGCTCTCGATGTCGGACGTGAGAGGAGCATCCAGATGGCGGTGGTACGTGGCGTGCTCGCCGACGATGTTCACGAGGGGCACCTGCGCCCGCCGGGCGTTGTGCAGATTGGCGAGGCCGTTGCCGAGGCCCGGCCCCAGATGGAGAAGCGTGCAAGCGGGCTTTCCGGTCATGCGCGCGTAGCCGTCGGCCGCGCCGGTGACGACCCCCTCGAAGAGCCCCAGGACGGCGCGCATGTCCTCCTCCGCGTCCAGAGCCGCAACGAAGTGCATTTCCGAAGTGCCGGGGTTCGCGAAGCATACGTCGACGCCGCTGGCGATCAGCGTCTTCAGCAGGCTGCGCGCGCCGTTCATGTCATCGTCAGATCGTGGGGAGCCAAGCGGCGATCGCCTGACCAATCTCGTCGGGCGAGTCCTCCTGAACGAAGTGGCTGCCCTTCACGGTGACCTCGCGCTGGTTGGGCCAGCTTCTCGCGAACTCCCGCTGCGGACCGACGAGGATCGAGCCCGGGTCACAGTTGATGAAGAGCTTCGGCACGTCACTCTCGGAAAGCCAGTCGGCATATCCCTGCACGACCTCGACCATTTCACGGGGCTCACCGTCGATGGGAATCTCCCGCGGCCATGTGAGTGTCGGGCGCCGGCACTCACCAGGTTCCAAATAGGGCCGGCGATACTCTGCCATCTCCTCTTCGGACAGCTCCCGGAGCACGGCGCTCGGCAGGATTCGCTCCACGAAGACGTTCTTCTCGAGCACGATCTCCTCACCCGCCGGCGAGCGCATCGCCTGGAAGATGCCTCGGGCCGCTTCGGGCCACGCGTCCCACGTTACCGGCTGCACGAGCGCTTCCATGTAGGCGATTCCGCGGACCGCGTCGGCATGCCGCCGCGCCCAGTCGAAGCCGAGCCCCGAGCCCCAGTCGTGGAGCACGAAGGTCACGCCGCTGGTGGCACCCACCGCTTCGAGCCATGCGTCGAGGTAGCGTCGGTGGTCGGCGAAGCGATACTGCCCACCTGCCGCCGGCCCTGAGCGCCCCATTCCTATGAGGTCCGGCGCGAGGCAGCGACCCATAGACTCCACGTGGGGGATGACGTTGCGCCAGAGATACGACGACGTCGGGTTACCGTGCAGGAATACGATCGCTTCTCCCGTTCCAACCTCGACATACGCCATGTGTGAATCGAGTACCGGGATCGTTTTCATTGCGGGTTGCGTTATTAGACGCCGATGTAGGCCCGGCGCACCTCAGGATTGTCGACCAGGGTGTCTCGGTCCCCCTCCATCGCCACGGTCCCACTTTCGATCACGTAGCCCCTTTGTGCCACCTTCAACGCGGCATGGGCGTTTTGTTCCGCGAGGAAAACGGTGGTGCCGCGCCGATTGATCTCCAGGATCGCTTCGAAGACCTGTTCGACCACGAGAGGGGCCAGGCCGAGAGACGGCTCGTCGAGAAGGAGGAGCCGCGGACGAGCCATCAAAGCACGCCCGATCGACAGCATCTGTTGCTGGCCGCCACTCAGTGTGCCCGCGGCATCGCCAGCCTTCGTTCGCAGCATGGGAAAGAGGTCGAAGACCTCATTCATGGACTCCTGAACCGCGGCCGGCTCCCCGCGCCTCACGTAGGCGCCCAGGAGGAGGTTCTTTCGCACTGAAGCCTCAATGAACAGGTGCTTTCCCTCAGGCGCCTGCGCCACGCCCTCGCGCACGATTCGATGGGCCGGCATACGGGTAAGGTCCCGACCGTCGAAGTGGATCGTGCCCTCAGAGGGCCGTTCGAGACCGCTGATGGCCCGAAATAGGGTGCTCTTTCCGGCACCGTTGGCGCCGAGCAGTACCACGATCTCTCCTTCCCGAACCGAAACGGTCACCTGCCGCAGGGCCAGGAACGAGCCGAACTGGACGCTGACCCCTTTGAGTTCAAGCATGGAGATCAAGCATGGCTGCTCCCGCCCAGGTATGCGTCGATGACTGTGGGGTCCTTTCGAATCTCTTCCGGCGTGCCCTCCGCGATCTTCTTCCCCTGATTGAGGACGACGATCCGGTCTGAGAGGTCCATGACCATGCGCATTTTGTGCTCGACCAGGCAGACGGCGACTCCGCTCTCCACCACCTTGCGGATGAGCGAAGTGAGCCCGCTCGTCTCCTCTTCGTTGATCCCCGCCGCGGGCTCATCCAGCAGGAGCAGTCGCGGCTCGGCCACGAGCGCCAGGGCAATGGCGACCCGCTTTCGGGCCTCCTGGGGGATGCTCCCCACCGGTAGGGACTCGAGGTGCAGCACGCCCGCGAACTCCAGCGCCTCCCTGGCCCTCTCGCGGCACTCGTCGGCCTCGACGCGAAGGCGCTTGGTGCGCAAAATCGCGTCGAGCACGTTGCTCTTCGTGTGCTGCCGTCGGCCCACGATGACGTTGTCCAGCACCTCGGCTTCAGGGAAGAGCTTCGTCGTCTGAAAGGTGCGGGCCACACCGAGGCGGGCCATCCGGTGGGGGGCGAGCCCGGTGACGTCGACTCCGTTTAGAGCGATGCGACCCGTGGTCGGTGTGCAGAAACCGCTCACCAGGTTGAAGAAGGTCGACTTGCCGGCACCGTTGGGTCCGATCACGGCCGTGATCTCTCCCGCCGGCACGTCGAGGTCGACGTCATTCACGGCCTTCAGCCCACCGAAGCTCATTCCCAGCCGTTCCACGCGAAGCAACATGGTGGTCATCGCGTCCAGCGTTCGAGGAGGCGCTTGGCCAGCCCGGCGAGGCCGGTGGGGAAGAAGATGATCACGACCACGAGGATCGGTCCGAGCGCCATCATCTGATACTGTGCGAACGCTTGCAGGGCCTGCATGAGGCCGGTCACCAGGAGGGTGCCGAGCAGGGGACCGGCGAGCGAGGCCACCCCGCCTATCATGAGATAGACGAGCATCATGAAGGTCATCTGAACGCCGCCCATGGCCGGACCGATGTATCCGAGGAAGACCGCGTAGAGGGCCCCGCCAAGGCCGGCCAGCGCGGCCGAGATGACGAAGGAGACCTGATGCGTCCTCCCCGCGTCGATGCCCACCGCCCGAGCCAGATCCTCACTATTGCGGACCGCAACGAACGTGCGTCCCACGAGAGAATTCACCAGGCTCCAAACCACGTAGATCGTGAGGACGAGAAAGAAGAGCACGAGATAGTACTGGGCGGTGAGTGAATCGAAGTGGAGGGGGCCGATGCTGGAGGGTGGCGGAATTCCGATGAGTCCGTCGGTCCCGCCCGTGACGTCCTCCCAGCGCTCGATGACGATGACGATCATCACGCCCACCGCGAGGGTGAAGATCGCGAAGTAGTCGCCGCGCGTGCGTAGCGCGGCCAATCCGATCAGGTATCCGAGCACGGAGGTCACCGCCACCGCCGCTGGGAGAGCCATCCAGAAAGAGACCCCGTGCGAGGCCATCAGGATGCCGGCGGTATAACCGCCAACGCCGAAGAACCCCCCCTGCGCGAGAGAGAGCTGCCCGGTGTAGCCGAGAAGCACATTCAGCCCATACACCGCGATCGCCGTCACGTAGGCCGTCACCACCACGCTGACGAGATACGGGTTGTCCACGACCAGCGGAAAAAGTATCGCGGCCAGTAGCAGGAACGAGAGCGAGACACCCCGGGCGCGATGGGAGGACACGCCTCACACCCCCTTCTCGAACAGGCCCGTCGGGCGGATCACGAGGACCAGGACCAGCAGCGCGAAGGCGATCAGCTCCGAAAAGGCGAACGAGACGTACGTCCCGGCCATGACCTCTGCCAAAGCGAGCAGGTACCCCCCGAGAATCGCTCCGGGAACGCTTCCCATGCCTCCCAGGATGACGATGACGAACGCCTTCAGAATGATGAGCTCGCCCATGCTGGGAAACACCAACAAGAGCGGCGCGATCAAGGATCCGGCGACAGCCGCCAGAACCCCCGAGATGGCGAACGTGAGCATCGCGACCCGACGCGTGTCGATGCCGACGAGAAGCGCGCCCTCCCGGTCCTGCGCCATGGCCTCGATGCTCATCCCCACGAGGGTCCGTTTGAGCAGCAGATAAAGCGCGACCATCGTCACGATCGCCGCCACGATGACCAGGATCCGCTGTTCGGTGATGTTGACACCCAGGAGGGTGACGACGCCGTCGAAAGGCGTGGGCACCTGTCGGAAGTCGGGACCCCAGATGACGTCCGCCGTGCCTTCCATGAAGAAGAGCAGTCCCAGCGCCGCGATCATCGCATGCACGGGGGACTTCCCTTCCAGCCTGCGAAAGACGAGCAGCTCCATGCTCCCTCCCAACACCGCCAGCACCGCCACGGAGATGGTCATTGCGACGATGTAGGAGGTCCCGAACGACGTCAGCATCACATAGGTGACGTAGGCGCCGGCCATGTACAGTGCGCCGTGCGCGAAGTTGGGCACCTTGAGCACGCCGTACACGAGTGTCAGGCCGAGCGCGACGAGACTGTACACGCTGCCCAGCGCGATCCCGTTCACGAACTGCTGAACGAAGAGGGTCAACCGACAGGCGCGGGCTGAACGAAGAGGGTCAACCGATCAGCCTTCTAATGTATCGGTGCGCCGCTGGGGGCCGGGATCCGTATTGCGACGAACTCTCCGTCCACGATGTGGGCCGCGAAAACCGCTCGGGTGAGGTGACCCTCCTCGGTAACTCCATCCATGTCGAAGATGCGGAGCTCGTCGGGGAGGGTCCGTGCCGCTTCGCCCGCGTGGGCCCGGATCGCTTCGGGGTCCGTGGTCGTCCCTGCGAGCTTCATGGCGTGGGCGATCAGGTGGAGGCCCTGGTAGGTGATCGCGACCTCGCTGGTCGGAGACTGAAAGTCCTCCCCGAAACGCGCATAGTAGCGCTCTGTGAAGAGAGGAGCGCCGGCCGTCGGGTAGATCTCCTGCGGATAGACTCCGATGGCTCCTTCGAGGTGTTCCATGGGGACGATGTCCAGCATCTCCATGAATTTGGCCTGGTCCATGATGAGGAAGCCGCCTTCGAAGCCTTGCTCCCGAGCCGCCCTGATCACGAGCGCGGTGGGCTGGGAGGGACCCCCGACGAAGAGGACGTCGGGGTCGTCGGCCAATGCCCGGTTCACTGCGCCCGTGAAGTCCGTCGTGGTGTTGTAGTTCACACCGTTGTCACGGCCCACCGTACCGCCCTGGCGCGACCACTCCGCGGAGACCGCCTCGGTCCATGCCCGGCCGTATGCGGTGGTCGTCGGGAGGAGCCCCAACCGTGCGCCGAAGCGCGCCATCATGACCTCCACGAACGGTTGCTGATAACCGTCGAAGCGCGGAGGAAGCATGAGTGTCAACGGATTTTCGGCCTCCAGAATGCTTGGTTCGCTGCTATAGGCGGCCAATAGAAACTTCGGCTCCCGCGTGTTCATCTCCTGGAGGACACGAATGCCACCCGCGTGCGGCACCAGGATGACCGGGGTCTGGCTCTGTTGGAGCAGCCTACGCGCGGCTGTGGCGGTCTCGTAGGGGAGGTATCGGTCGTCCAGCGAAACGATCTCGAACCGGACCCGGCGGCCGTCGACCTCGAAGCCGCCCGCCTCGGCGATTTCGTCGGCAGCCATCATGATGCCTCGCTGGACGTTCCTACCGTAGTAGGCGGCGCCGCCACTCAGGGGCCCGATGTAGCCGATGTTCACCACCTCCATGCCATCGGCGCCCTGCCCGCTCGAGCCGCCGTCCGCGCAGCTACTGACGAGCCCGACGATGCCAGCCAGAAGAACCGCGCCGGCGCGGCGCGCTCGCTCGCTGAGGGGATGTGTGAGCATTCTCATCCAACGAGCGTAGATCTGTTGTAGAATGACGGCAAGGGTGGCAAGGTTGCGAAATGGTTCGGGTGTTGCAGAGATGCTTGGCGGAGGAGTGCCATGAATGTTGGATCCTGTTGCTCTCCTGGATGGTGGGCGACCATCGCATGGACGTCGGTCCTGGCAGCAGCATCGCTGGCTGCCCAGGCACCACCTCCCATCACGGCTGCAGACCTCGAGATCTATGGCGCGAGCGGTCGACTCAACCGCGTTTCCCGATGAATCCGATTACGTGCTATTGGAGGACGGGTTCTTCCAGATCGAGGCAGACGGTACTGGCGTCCGACGGATCAGGATCGTCCGTCAAATCCTGAAGGAGGGCGCGGTCAACCGGGCCGCAGAGCTCTCGTTCGCTTATGATCCGTCGCGCGAGGAGTTCGACTTGGAGTGGGCCCGGGTCGTGACAGCTGACGGTACCGTAATCAGTGCGGAGCCCGTCCACGTCCAGGAGGTCGACGAGCCAATCGCTCTGAACGCGCCTGTCTACTCAGAGCGTAAGAGGGTGCGAGCCTCTTTGGGAGATCTGACAGTAGGCAGGATCGTAGATCTGCAATACACGATTCGCCTACTCGATCCACCGCTCCCTGGCGACTCATGGTTGAGCTGGACCGTCAACGGTCTAGCAGCCCGTGGTAGAAGTACAGTGGGCCGCGCGCAGGGGTCTCGCGAGTTCAAGAATAGGAAGGACGACGAGTCGTAGCCGTAGCGGGCACCGCCGCCGAAGGCGGTGGTCCGAGGAGGAGAGACGACCTATTGGGCCGCGACCCCCCTGCGCCCAACACCAAGTGTGCCATGACTTTACAGTGTGTGGGTTACGGTGGCACGGCCCCATCTCCGTCGTTGGCGCGCCTAGCCGTAGCGACGGCTATGGCGTCGTCGCCCCGCGACCCACGCCTACGGCGCGGGTTCCCCCCTGGAGCCGTGGCACCGTAACGCGGCCCGCTGTACTTCTACCACGGGCTGCTAGGGCCGATCGGCCTCTCCCGACTCGTGGTGGACTTTCCATCAGGGCTGGACCTTCGGATTCGTGAGGAAAACCTCCCAGCTCCACCGTCCGTCCATGAGGAGGGCGATCGGCTCATTTACGAGTGGGTGTACGAGGACATCGAGGCGTTCGAATCGGAACCGTTCTCCTCGGACACTAGTTCGGTACCCCAACGGATTGTCATCTCCGGCGACCTTCAGTGGGGTGACATCGCCCAATGGTATTGGGGGCTGACCCAGACTCGCTACGAAGTCGGCCCGGAACTGGAAGAAAAGCTGACGGAGGTCCTAGCAGGATCGACCACTCTCAGTGACTCCCTCCGAGCCGTGCATCGGTGGGTCGCCCAGGACATCCGGTATGCCTCCATCTCGCTGGGTCTCGGAGGATACCAGCCCCGCGCCGCGTCGGAGGTGCTCGCGACTGGAGTGGGAGACTGTAAGGACAAGACGACCTTGTTCCTGGCGGTGGCGCGTCACCTGGGTGTGGAAGGATACCCTGTCGTGGTGCGAAACGGCGGAAGAGTCCGACCGGACATGCCATCCATCAGCCAATTCAACCACATGATCGCTGCCATCAAGCCAGCGGATGAGTGGCTGTATCTCGATCTTACGGTTCCAGTATCCCCGTACGGAGAGATCTTCGGAGCTCACCAGGGCCGAACGGGTGTTCTGCTGAGAGACGACGGGACGGCGGAGGTCTTCGAGTTCCCGAGGACCGATGCGTCGAAGAACAGATCGTCGATCGTCATTCACGGTTCACTATCCGAGAATGGTCATTTCGAGGGGACCTACACGGAGGTCGTGACTGGCGCGATCCAGTACCGCATTAGGGCCGAGTTCGCTCGCGACTTCACCACCCAGCAGCGGGCGAGTGTGAGGAGGGGTATCGGTCGTAGGGTGTTCGACGAGGCCGATGTCGATTCACTGGAGCTCTTCGATGGTCGCGATCTCGCCGTCGTGCCCAGGCTCTGGGCGCATGTCCAGGCGGAAGATGTGCTTGGAGAGATCCCTGGGGGATGGATGCTTCCTCTCAGATTGCCTCGCTCCGGGTCAGCCGAACTCATCGCGCGCCTGGAGGAGACGAACGACCGCCGATTCCCTATCGACGCGGAGAAGGTCTTCGGTCGCCGAGAGCACTACACCGAGTATCGCATTCAGCTTCCCGAAGGGTGGATCGCCGACCTACCCGACGACGTACGAGCGATCAGTGACTTTGGCCACTACGAGTCGACCTATGCCCAGGAGGGTCGAGAACTAGAACTAGTCATCCGGCGGCTCCTGCGCGGCACACACGGCATCCTCCCGCCAGAGCGATCTGTAGATCTCGTTGAGTGGTTCCGGACCATGTACGATGACGATGTAGAGTACGTCGTACTCGTTCCACAGGTCAGTCGGCACCCCTGAGCTCAACGCGGCGGATCTTGCCCGAGATGGTCTTCGGCAACTCGGTGACGTATTCGATCTCGCGGGGATACTTGTAGGGTGCCGTCACCGACTTGACGTGCGCCTGGATCTCATCTGTCAACTGGTCTGATCCTTGGTAGCCCGGGGCGAGGATGATGTACGCCTTGACGATCTGGCCCCGTGCCCGGTCCGGTTTGCCCACTACCGCGGCCTCGGCGACGGCGGGATGCTCGATGAGCGCCGACTCGACCTCGAACGGGCCGATGCGATAGGCGGCCGAAAGGATCACGTCGTCCGCGCGCCCGACGAACCAGATGTAGCCGTCTTCGTCACGCCGGCCACGATCGCCGGTGTAGTACCAGCCGTGGCGGAACACCTCCGCAGTCAGCTCGGGGTCCTTCCAGTAGCCTCGGAACAGCCCGATCGGCCACTCGTCGGTGCGCACGGCGATATGGCCTTCTTGGTGGTCGTCCAGCACCCGACCGTCGTCGTCGATCACGTCGACCGCCATCCCCGGCGCAGGGCGCCCCATCGAGCCCGGTTTGACCAGCTCGGAGGGATGGTTCGCCACCAGACACACCGACTCGGTCTGGCCGTATCCGTCGTAGGGAGTCGTGCCCGTCGCCTGCTGCCACAGCTGGATGACCTCCGGGTTCAACGGTTCACCCGCCGCCGTGCAGTGGCGCAGCGACGACCAGTCGAAGCCCGAGAGGTCGAGCTGGGTGAACGCCCGATAGATCGTCGGGGGTGCGCAAAACGACGTCACCCGGAGCTCCCCGATCAACTCGAGCATGCGCGCCAGGTCCGGCTTGCCGACGATGTTCCACATCACCACCGTGGAGCCGACGATCCACTGCCCGAACAGCTTGCCCCACGCTGCCTTGGCCCATCCGGTGTCGGACACCGTCCAATGGATGTCATCGGGGCCAAGGTCCTGCCAGAACCGCGCCGTGATCTCGTGGGCGAGCGCATACGACTGCACGTGCTGGACCATCTTCGGCTGACCGGTAGTTCCCGATGTGAAATAGAGCAGGAGCGGGTCGTCGATCATCGTCCGGGCGGCTTCGGCGGGCTCGGCGGGCGCCTCCGAGAGTGCCTGCTGCCAATCGGTCCATCCATCCCGCGAGCTTCCGACGACGAAAAGACTCCGCAGCGACGGGCAGTCCGCACGAACCCGGTCGAGTCTCTCGGCGCCTTCCTCATCGACGATGACGACCGAAGCGCCGGCCCGGTTGATTCGATACGCCTGGTCCTTGGCCATGAGCTGCGTCGTTCCCGGCATCGGGACCGCACCGATCTTGAACGCGCCGAGCAGCGCCGAGTACCAGTCGACGACCCGGGGCAGTTGCACGAAGACGTGGTCGCCCTTGGCGACCCCTCGCGTCCGCAGCACGTGGGCGGCGCGGTTCGCCAGCGCCGCAAGCTCGCCGAACGTGTACTGGTGCACGGTGCGCCCGTCCGGTTCCACCGCGATGAGTGCGAGTCGCTCGGGCTCCCTATTCGCCCAGTCGTCGACGACGTCACGGGTGAAGTTGAACTCCGCGGGCACGTCGATTTTGAAGCTCGCCCGAGGGTTGCTGTCGTCGGTCATGCTCGGCATCGCCAACCTCCTCGCCTGCCATAATGGTTGGTGCCGTGCCGATTCGCACGGCCGGAGTTGGCGGTTCCGACCAACATGGCGACGGGGCTGGCTCGGGCGGTGCCCCATCGCTCCGACTGACGTGCCCGATCTGTGGCTCCCCACCGCAGGTGGGTGTGCTACGAGACGACCCGGGCGCCCTCGGGATGCGCCTCCTGGTTACGCCCACTGCGGATCGAGTGACTCGGATCGTCTCCAAATACACGAGGCCCCGAGCTCGATCTCTGGACCGGCGACCGAGGGCTGGTGAAGTTGCAGTCGAACCTGCTTGGGCTGTGACGGGGTCGCGGCGTGCAAACGACGTTGGGTGGTTCAGGCTCTCGCGTTAGCTTCGGGCTCACTAACAAGACGGAAGCGTGATGCGAATTCGGCAGGGTTTGATGTTGCTCGGTACGGCGATCGTGGTCGCGGCCTGTGGCGGCTCGGGAGGTGCCGTGGGCGATTACGAGTCGGCTGAGGCCGGAGCTGCGTACCTCGCGGAGAACGGCGCGAAGGCCGACGTCGTCACAACCGAGAGTGGGTTGCAGTATGAAGTGCTTCGGGCGGGCGCCGGTCCCGCGCCCACCATGGGCCAGAGCGTCCAGCTGCACTATCGAGGCACGCTACCGGACGGGCGAGAGTTCGATTCGTCCTACGACGGTGAGCCGGTCGTGTTTGCGGTAGGGCAGTTGGTCCCAGGCTTCAACGAGGCGTTGATGCTAATGCCCGCCGGCAGCCACTATCGGGTGGTCCTCCCGGGAGATCTCGCGTATGGTCCCCAGCGTCGCAGCGAGTTGATCGGGCCGAACCAAACCCTCGTCTTCGAGATCGAGCTGTTGGAGATCATCGACGGCAAGTAGTCTTTGGAATCCACACCACCCCTCACCGGTATGTCTTTACTGTCGCGTCTGTTCGGATCCAAGGAGTCTGCTCCCAGGCCGGGGGCGATGACTCTGGACGACAGTCTGGCAAAGTTGGAGCGGGCGGCGGAAGACGCTCCCGCGGGCTATAGAGGTACACCGCTCAACAAAGCCGGAGACTTCGCCCTGCGGGGCGGGGACAAGCAGCGCGCGGTGGTCTACTACGGGCGCGCGATCGATGCTTTTCTCAAGGACGAGCAGCGCGAGGCGGCTAGGGGCGTAGCGAACAAGCTCATCCGGGTTCATCCCGAGGCGGTACGTACTATCCGTACGCTCTTGTGGTTGGATCTCGGCGCGCGCCACATGGCGACGGCGGTCATGCACCTCCGCGACTACATTGACGGCGCGATCCGGGTCGAAATGCAGTCTCTCGCGGGCGACCAGCTCTTCGCGATGGCTCGCGTGGCGCCGCAGTCGGAGTTCCTCGAAGCGGTCGCTGACGGTCTCGACGCGCTCGACCGGGCCGACCAGGCAAGAGAGGTGCGCGGCTGGACCGCGTCCGGCGGCTCTCCTGACGTGATCGCAGACGACGACCTGCTGGCTTCGGCATGCCTCCAGGCCGCAATACAAAGCGGTGCGCCGCGGGTGGCTGAGGACGCCAAAGACGCCGGGGACTAGGTCAGCGCCCGAGTGCTTCGTCGGCAGTACCGCACCCACGCCGATGGGTTTCACATCCCGAGGAAACGATTTTGGCCTTTTCCTCGTCTAAGTCTAAGAGTGCAGGGGACTCGGTCGTAGGTACTCGGGTCCCCGGACGTGGCTCATAGCTGAGAGGGTGAAAACGTGGGATTCATTGTCCACACGCTGGTAAGTGCGGCGCTGCTCTACGTCGTAGGGCGGCTGGTCGACGGGATCGAGGTACGGGATGGGAAGGCCGCTGTATTCGGCGCGCTTGGACTCGGACTTGCCAACGCGTTCGTCCGTCCGATCCTGATCAAGCTCACGCTGCCGATCACGGTCATCACGCTGGGCCTGTTCGTGTTCGTCGTGAACGCGCTCATGATCATGCTTGCAGCCGCCTTCGTGGACGGCTTCGAGGTCGACGACTTCCCGTCGGCGCTGTGGGCTGCGCTCGCGCTCGGCCTGATGAATTTCCTCGTGGCGATGTTCTTCGGGCTGTAAGCCGCCAGGCGCGTCTTCATCCGCCCGCCTCGGCCTTGAACCGCCTGTAGACCTCTCGCGCCTCTTCGAACTGCGCATATACGTGGTCCTTCTCGGGCTGCGAGCGCCATCCCGTCCACTGCTCGGCCATCGCTTCGAGCTTGTCGATCCATGCGATCGAGTAATCGGCGGCTTCGACCGAGCGTACTGGAGCGCCGTCCACGAGGACCCAGACGGGGTTCGTGAGCGCGAGCGCGTATGCGATGTCGAACGGAAACTGTTCCCCCGGCGCGCCCATCACGCGCACGTGGTACCAGCCGGAGCGCTCCGGGCGAAAGCTCCGCTGGAAGTCGAGCGACTTCCGGTCGCCGGTGAAATTGGCGGTCGCGACGATCTCTCCGTTGTAGATCAGCTCTGCACGCTCGAGCGGCGCGATCGACGTAACGGTGAAGCGGACCGTCACTTCGCTGCCGGCGGAGATGTCGACCTGCTCGCCGGAGATTCGGCCGTCGACCTCGAACTCGACTAGTGGGCCTGTCGTCATGAACGCGTGCCCGTTCGCCATGGCCTCGAACCACCCTCGCATCGAGAGCTCCCCGTCGGCGGTCTTCACGTACGTGCGCACAGACGCGACGAGCGGTGTCTGCTGCAGATCGCTGATCGAATCCTCGCCCCCCACGACGGTGACGCGCAGTCCGTTGTTCCAGACCGCGTAGAGAGGGGGATACCCGTCCTGGGACGTGGACCACTCGATCGCGTCAGTAGTGGCGAGCGCCGCGTCGACCATGAAGCCTTTGGCGCCGCCGAGGTTTCCCTCCAGCGGGTCTCCGTTGTAGAACGAGTGCACGTATCCGGTCCAAGCGCCCTGTTCCTTAGCCTTCCTGAGCATGTCGGTATTCGACGGATAGAGGCTCTCGATCGCCGTTCCTTCGTACCCGGTCGTGAAGGGTGAGATGAGGTGCTCGCGCATTCCGTACATGAAGACATGGCCGTAGAACGGAGGGCGGTACTCCTGGCCGACCACGAGTACACGGTCAGGCCGCGACAGCGGATGTGGCCCCCCACCCGGCACGAAGAACTGATGGTCCAAGATGCGGTTGTCCTTGTTCGCGATCTGCTCGAGCACGAGGTCCTGGTCCTCCGCCTCGGACATCATCATCAGGTTCTCGAGGGTGTTGTGCAGATTGCCGCCGTAGTTCATGTGCACGTGCGTCGAGGCGTTGAACCAACCCTTCTCCGCCATGTCCACGACTTCGCGGAGTCGGAGCGTCAATTGGGTGGTCTCTCCGGCGACGATCTCGACGGTCGTGAGCGCGGGCTCATGCTCGAAGCCCTTCACCGCAGCGATCTGCACGTCGCCGACCGGGAGCTGGACCTCGAACGACCCCCCGTGGTGGAACGCCCACTGCCCGAGCCGCGGAGCGATGCGCGCGTACTCCGTCGTCGGTGCGTAGAACTTCCCGTCAGACGCGGTGAGATGGATGCGCGAGCCGGTCAGACCGTCCGCATCGACGGTCCTCACGCGCAGCGTGCCGATCGCTTTCTTCCAGCGTCGACCCGTGATGTCGACGTCGACGATCTTGCCGCCGTACGTCTCGAGCAACTTGAGCTGGGGGAGCCCGTCCCGATTGTCGATGTAGGCGATCCACTCGCCGTCCGGTGACCACCGCGGGTGGAAGGCGTCGTGCTCGAAGAATGTCAGCTTGTACGGCTCGCCACCCACCGTGGGCTGAACGTAGAGGTTGTTGAACTGGTCGGCGGTCGCGCGCGTCGAAGAGAAGACGAAGCGTCGTCCGTCGATCGAGACGTCGGGGTGCGCCCTATAGAGCGTCTGCTCGACGAGCACCGTCTCTCGGTCCGCGAAGCCGTTCGCCCTCGCGGGAACGCGAAACACGTTTCCGCTACCGAGGGGCACGTCGCGGTTCGAAACGAGCAGAAGCTGCTCACCGTCCGGGAACCACGCCGGCGTGATGTGGATGTCCTGTGGCCCGAAGTAGAGCCGATCACGTCCGAAGTCGTTGTCCTGGGTGACCGCGACGGCGTCTCCTGTCCAGCTCCCACGGTCGAACCCGCGCAGGTAGACGTTGAAGAAGCCGGCCGGCTCGGTCGATACGTAGGCGATGCGGCTGCCGTCGGGGCTGAACTTGGGGTCGGCGTACACCTGGGCGTCATCGGTCAGGGCCCGCGTCTCGCCGGTCGCGACGTCGAGCACCTCCAGTTGGATCGAGCGCCCATGGTCATCGGCGGTATAGACGAGCCAGCTCCCGTCCGGGGAGTAGTTCGGCGACGAATAGTATTTCGGACCCGACACCAACTCGACCGCGAGACCCGTGGCGATCTCCACGCTCCAGATCGAGCCCTGCATCGCAA
This sequence comes from Gemmatimonadota bacterium, assembly GCA_022560615.1. Taxonomy (NCBI): domain Bacteria; kingdom Pseudomonadati; phylum Gemmatimonadota; species Gemmatimonadota bacterium. The sequence goes on along the minus strand of JADFSR010000021.1, from coordinate 44,881 downwards.
TCGCGACGTGTTCACCGTCGGGATGCCAGCTCGGGTACCACGGGCTCGAGCTCGGAGCGGGCGGCAGATAGAAGTTCTGCATGTAGGCGCCGCCCATGCGGGCCCCGCGATAGCCGCCGAATCGCTCTTGCGCGTCCAGTAGAAGCGGCGACAGCGCGAAAACGGCTAGCACGACGTTCAGGGTCGGACGAAGTCGTCGCAGCAAGAGGGCCTCCCGGGCGGTGAGTAGGACCGGCAAGCTGCGCTAGTCTCCCGTCCCAGAAGGGATGCCACCCGTCCCTGACTGCTGCGGGGACATGTGGAACTGTACGACCTTCCAGCCGTCGTCCGTCTCGACGCGTGTCTCCGAATAGCGCCACGTTCCCTCGAGCACCAGGCCACCCGGTAGCGTGAGCGCGCCTTCGAAGTAGGCGACCGACACAGCCATCGATCCGTACATCTGCACGTCGAGATCGCGCACTTCGACGTCCACTTGGAAACCGGCTTGGGCCATCGCCTCCAGCGCCGGCGCACTGAAGCCTTGTATGAGCGCGCCACCGTCCAGGAAGAATCCGCGCGCGTCGGGGTGATAGAAGCCGACGAACGTTTCGTACTCGCCGTCCGCCCAAGCTGCGAGGGTCGCGGTCACCGCAGCCGAGACCTCAGCCTCCTGAGCGCGTACATTCGGAACTGCTCCCAGGAGCAGCAGTACCAGGCCCAACCCCAAAACGCGACGAGACACGCCGACCTCCGGATGAAAGCTTACTGGCGATTGCCGATTCCCCTACGACCTCGGAGCTGACCGGATGTTCCCCCGTACTTGGACGGCCGCCGCCGCCCCGTGGGTCGCGTTGGCGCTGGCCGTGGTCGGTCTTCTCGGTGTGTGGGCTTTCGTCGACCTGTCCCCCGAGGTCGAGGGCGACTTCTTCTTCGCCGAGGACGACCCACAGCTTCAAGCGTCGCAACAGATCAGCGAGCGATACGGCTCCGGCTCGCAGATCGTCGTTCGGGTGGCGGATCTGAGCGGCGACCCCGACGCCTACGAAGATCGCATCGAGGGCCTCACCGACGCGTTCTTGGCCATCGACGGCATCTCCGGTGCGTACAGCATCACGACGGACGATCCGAGCTCTCCCCTGTTCAGCCGAGTGCTGCTCACGCCGGACTCGAGCGCGACGAACATCATTTTGGTAGTCGACGACGCCGATCCGGAGATCCTCCTCCCCAGGCTCGAGGAGCTGATCGCGAATCATGACGGTCCTGACCTCGACATCGTGATGTCGGGCGTCCCGGTCATCGTAGAGTTGATCCGTAGGAATCTGTTCCGTGATCTCGTGGTCTTCAGCCTCGCCGCGGCGCTCGTCTTCGGAGTTCTGATCGCGTTGATCTACCGCGACGTGGCCATCGTCGTGGGCACGCTGACGACATGCTTCGTGGCAGTCAGCGTTACGCTGATGATCACGCAGGCGCTCGGCGTCGGGATCGGTCTGCTCACCGCGAACCTCGTCACGATCGTCTTCGTGCTCACGCTTTCCCATGTGGTATTCCTGACCGCGAATTGGTTGCGTGTGAGCCAGGCCGAGACCGATAGAGTCGAGGCGCTGCGCCAGGGGATCCACGCCACGCTAGAGAGTTCGTTCTGGAGCATGACGACCACGCTGCTGGGCTTCCTGAGTCTGCTCATCGCGACCGCAAAGCCGCTTCGGGAGCTCGGCATCGCGGGCGCGATCGGGACGCTGACGGCGATCGCGGTCGCCTACTCGGTGTACCCCGCTTTCCTCGGTCGATGGGCGTCGGTCAGGGAGCGTCGGGAGCGCGTCGCCAAACTCGGTTCTCCCGCCGGGAGTAAGGTGGTGGTGGGGGTAGCCGCCGCGATCGTAGTCGTCCTGGGTGTCGGCACGTTCCGGCTTGATACCGATCCCGGCCTTCTGACGTACTTCGCGCAAGGGACCGAGCTGCGCGATGGACTCGAGCGCATCGATGCGGACGGTGGCAGCAGCACGCTGGACATCATCTTCCGCGACTCGGAGGGCGGCCGCCTCGATTCCGACCTTGTGTTTCAGAAGATGCAGGCCATGCAGGCGGCGCTCGAGGCGGACTCGGCCGTCGGGGTCGTGCTGGGGCCCTCGGTGCTGCTCGAGCACGCGCGCACGCTGCCACTCGCCCGCTTCATGAGCTTGCAGGTCCTGCTCGATTTGGCCTCGAATCCGCAGCTCGGATCGGTCGGCCTGGGGTATGTGTCCGCCGAGCGTGACGAGGGCCACTTCTTCCTGCGCATGCGCGAGTCGGTCGATGAGCCCTCACGTGACGCGGTCATCGACCGGTTGCGCTCGCATACCCGAGAGGCGGGGCTGGAGCCGGTACTGGTGGGGGGGCTGTACGACCTGCAGGCTCAGCTCGGCAAGCTGATCGCGTCGAGCCTCAAGGTCGGGATCGGAGGGCTGCTGCTGCTCTTCCTCGGCGTCGCGATGGTGGTGTCGCGCTCCCTCGCGACGACCGCGCGTATGTGGCTCTGCCTGGCCGGAATCCCGCTGGTGGTGCTGGGCACGTTCGGCCACTTCGGCATCGCGGTCGACATCATCACCTCACCCGCGGCGAACGTCGCCCTCGCGATGGGCGTCGACTCGATGATCCACCTCGTCGTCCGGGTCCGACGGCTATCAGGCGCGGGCGTAGAGGCACCGTGGGCCGCGGCGTTGAGCCAGATTCGTGCGCCGGTGCTCGGAGCGACGGGCATCATCTGTGCAGGCTTCGGCATCTTTGTGCTGTCTTCGTTCCCGCCCACGCAGAGGTTCGGCCTTGCGGTCATCCTGGGCACGGTCACGGCCGCGACGATGGCGCTCGTGGTGCTGCCGCGGCTCGTTTCGCGGCCCGCTGCTGGTGAAGCACAAGCGACGGCTGCATGACCGACGGCGGGTCTGCGCCTTCCACCGGACTCGCCCGCCAGCTCGGCTTCATGGGCCTGGCGGCGACCGGGATCTGCTCGATGCTCGGGGCGGCGATCAACGTCGTCCCGTTCATGCTGCTGAGAAACGTGCCGGGAATCGGTCCCTATGTGCTGCCGGCGTACCTCTTCGCGGCTGTGCCCGCGATTCTCGCAGCACTCGCGTATGCGATCCTGGCGTCCGCGATGCCCCGGGCGGGGGGAAGCTACATCTACGCCAGCAGGGGCCTGCACCCGTACCTGGGCTTCGTCGCGAGCTTCTCACAATGGTTCGGGCTCTCTATCGCTATCGGCGTCGTCTCCTACCTGCTGATCCCGTTCATCCGCGACGTTTTCTCGGCCCTCGGCATCGACGGGATTGCCGCGCTCCTGGACACCGGCCCGGTCCGAGTCGGCTTGGCGCTCGCTTTCCTGTGGACCTCAGTCGCCATCAACATGCGCGGGCTTCAGCTCTACGAGCGGATTCTGGTACCGCTAATGTTCTTGATGTTCGTACTGGGCGGGGTCGTGATCGTCGCAGGCTTCCTGTTCGACCAAGGCGACTTCGCCGCCGGGCTTCTCGCGAGCGAAGGCGTGGCGGTCCCCGATGCCGTGCCTGCCGCGTTCAGTTGGACGAGCTTCCTGGCGGCCTCCGCGATCCTCTTCTCGAGCTTCATCGGATTCGACTCGATCGCTCAAGCGGGGGGAGAGGCCAAGAACCCTGGGCGTTCCCTCCCGCTCGCGATCGGGGTCTCGGTGGTGACCGTTGGCACCTTCTATCTGCTCTTCACGGCGGCGGTGTACCACACGGTGCCGTGGCAGTTCGTGGCGGAGCGAGCGCTGAACCAGGATCTCACGGCACCGGGCCTGCTCGGCTATGTGCTCTCGCCGACCTGGACCGTGCTCATCGTCATGGGCGCCGCGGTCGCCCTCGTCAATGACTTGCCGGCGATGCTTCTCGCAGTGTCGCGCCTCATGTTCGCGTGGGCGGAGGACGGCGTCTTTCCAAAGGCGGTGGCCAGGGTCCACGAGGAGTGGCATACGCCTACGGTGGCGCTGGTGCTCAGCGGGCTGATGGCTTCCGCGAGCATCCTCGGCAGTCACTTCGCAGGTGACTTCTTTCTCGGCGTGGACATCCTCGTCACCTCGATGCTCGTGAACTTCATGGTGATGTGCATGGCGGTGTTGTGGCTTCCGAGGATCAATCCGCGGCTGGCGGCCGACGTGACCGTTCTCCCGTCACGGAGGCTTCAGGTACCGCTGGCCGCCGCCGGCATCGCGCTGTTGCTTGTCTTCTTGGTTGTGCACGTGCGGAAGGATCTCACGGCCGAGCTGGACGCGTGGTACTTCCACTCGACGCCGCTCTGGCTGATCGTGCTCGGCATCGCATCCTTGATCTATGCACGTGAGGTGAGCGGCCTGAAGAAGAGCGGAGTCGATACGCGGGCGCTCTTCCAAACGCTTCCAAGCGAATGAGTGCGACGGTGGAGCGGTTCGAGCTCGCGCCCGGTTTGCAGATCTCCCGCGTCCTCACGGGCCTCTGGCAAGTCGCCGATATGGAGCGCGACGGACTCGAAACGGACCTCGACGCCGCCGCCCGGGAAATGGACCGCTACGTCAGGGCCGGACTCACGACCTTCGACATGGCCGACCACTACGGTTCGTCGGAGCTGATCGCTGGGCGGTACGAGCAGCAGCGGCCCGATGCCTCACAGCTGCTCACCAAGTGGGTGCCCAAGCCGGGTCCCGTCACCAAGGACAGCGTGCGAGGCGCGGTCGAGCTCGCATGTCAGCGCATGGGCCGGCAACAGCTCGACCTGCTTCAGTTCCACGCATGGAGCTACGCGGACCCAGGCTGGCTCGACTGCATCTTCGAGCTGCAGGCTCTGAAAGACGAGGGGCTGATCCGCCATCTGGGTCTGACCAACACTGACACCGTCCATCTACGCATGCTTGTGGAGAGCGGCATCGAGATCGTGTCGAATCAGGTCAGCTACTCGCTTCTCGACCAGCGAGCGCTCGGCGCCATGACCGAGTTTTGTCTGGAGCACGGCGTCCACCTGCTGGCATTCGGTACCGTCGCGGGAGGCTTCTTCACCGAGCGGTGGTTGGGCGCACCGGAGCCCAGCTTGGAGGCGCTCGAGACCTGGTCGCAGATGAAGTACAAGCGCTTCATCGATGCCGCCGGGGGCTGGGGGAAGTTCCAGTCCGTTCTCTCGACGGTCGCGCGCGTGGCCGCACGCCTGGACGTCTCCGTGGCGAACGTGGCGTGCCGATACATCCTGGATGCACCGGCCGTGGCGGGCATCATCGTCGGGGCTCGCCTGGGTCGCAGCGAGCACGTCGACGACAATCTCGCACTCTTCGACTTCACGCTCGACGAAGAGGGGTCCGACGCGATTACTTCGGCGCTCGGTGAACTCGACGCCATCCATGGGGACTGCGGCGACGAATACCGCAGGCCACCGATCTTGACCGCGGCCGGAGACCTGAGCGACCACTTCGATGACTTCCCCCCGCCGTACCCAACCGAAGCCGAGTCGGAGGGTCGCAGGAGGGCATCGAGCGGCACCGTCTGGGAGGATGTGGCCGGCTTCAGTCGTGCGGTGAGAAAAGGGGACCGGATACTCGTATCCGGCACGACCGCCACGCATCGCGACAGGTTGATCGGCGGCTCGGATGCGGCCAGCCAAACCCATTTCGTGATCGACAAGATCGAGGGCGCGATTCTCTCGCTCGGGGGTCGGCTCGAAGACGTCGTGCGGACGCGAATCTATATCCACGACCCGGCCGTCTGGGACCCCGTGGCGCGTGCGCACGGCGCACGTTTCTCCCAGATCAGGCCCGCCAACACGTTGGTGAACGCTGGTCTCATCGGGGACGGGTACTTGGTAGAGATGGAAGCCGAGGCGATTGTTGACGATGATTGAGGGCGCGATGTCCTCCTCAGACATGGAAGCGGACGAGAAGAGACCGATGAGGAGCCGGCGGTGGTGGTACGCCGGGGCGTCGCTGGCGCTGGTCCTGTTGCTGGGTGGCGTCGCCTTCATGCGCGTCGGGAGCTGGCTGGTCGTGCGCGACGAGCCGGCGCCATCGGCCGCTATTGTCGTGCTGAGCGGTGAGGTGCCGTTTCGCGCCATGGAAGGGGCCGACCTGTACAACCAGGGTTGGGCCCCGGAGGTATGGCTGACGCTGAACCGGGACCCCCGAGACGAGGCTGCGGCTGCGCCGCTCGGGGTCGAGCTCTTTGTCGACGCCGACGACAATCGTCGGATCCTGGAGGCGATGGGCGTGCCGACCGACGTGATCCATGTGATTCCCAGAGCCGTGCGCAACACGGCTGACGAGGTGCGTGAGATCTCGAAAAGGCTCTCACAAACCGGAGGGGAGCGCGTGATCATCGTCACCTCCAAGTTCCACACTCGGCGTGTGCGCACGCTGTGGAGGCGGCTGGCGGGGAACAGTGCTGGCGTGATAGTCCAGCCCGCTACGCGGGACCCGTATGACGGGGCCCGGTGGTGGCGTCGGTCGAACGACATCGCTTACGTGGCCAAGGAGCTGATGGGCCTAGTGAACGCTTGGATGGGATCCCGCGTACAACCTTGGTAGCAGAGGGCTTGCGCGGCCGACACTTGTGAGTGACTCCGATGGACAATCTACTGGACCTCTTCTCCTTCGAAGGACGTGCCAACCGTGCTTGGTACTTCTGGCACATCCTGCTGGACGACCTCGTGATGTTCACGCTCGCGGTGGTCTTCATAGTGATGATGGTGACGACCGGCACTCCCTTGTTCGTTCTCCCTCTCGCCGGTGTGATGATCGGCGGTATCTGGGCAGGAGTCGCGGTAACGGTCAAGCGGCTGCACGACCTCGACCGGCCCGGGTGGCACTGGTGGCTGCTGCTCATTCCGCTCGTGAACATCTACATGGGCGCGATTCTGCTCTTCGCCAAGGGCACGCGAGGGCCCAACCAGTTTGGGCGGGACCCGCTGATGGCGGCGAAGGTGGACGGCTACCTCGAGGCGTAGGCGCAGCGCTCCGGCCGCTTTCGGGAGCTCGATGTCCTGATTTGGCATGAGCTTTGCCATTTATTCGCCACTTATTGGGGGCGTACCCGTGCAAAGCCCCTCATGTCGGTTCAGTGCGTACGTGGACCGGAAACGAGTGTCGAAGGAGGCAAAAAGTGCGCGACAAGAGCAGCGTCATTTTGATTTGGGCGATCGCGGCGTTCGCGTTTTCCGGCTTTTCGGCCGTTGTCTTCTCAGGTGCGGGGCCCTCCCCGGACAACCGACCGACTCTGGTGCGCTCGTCGCCCGATCCGAGCGGCGATCTGGCAGCTACCGGATCCGTGACCTCGGAAGAGTGGTTGACCTCGATGCGCCCCTTCTGCAACCCGGTCGACGTCATGACCCGCCTCGCGTGGTCCCCTGCGCCCGAGGGCGCAGAAGGGACGATGCACGAGGCCGCGTGTCTGGCCCTCGCCGGCCGGACGGATGACGCGCGCGCGCGACTGCTCACGCTGTCCGCCGAAGATCAGTGGAAGGGTGCGAGGGTCGTCTTCGCGGTCGGACACCCCGCAGCAGATGCGGGTGATGACGTTGCCGCGGGTCCCCTCATGGAGCTCGTTGTGGAATTCTGGCCCAATCACTACATGGCGCTCTACCACGCGGGGACCGCGCGCTTCGAAGCGGGCGACGCGCCTCGGGCAAAGGATTATCTGGAGCGTTTCCTCCAGGAGTACAAGATCGAGGACGGGTGGCAAACCAACGCCCGCGAGATGCTCTTTCGGATCGTCCCAACCACTGCCGCAGATCACTCGGGAAGCGGTACGTCGAAGCCAAGTGGATACGGCACGGTGTGGCAGTAGGCCCTCGCTCGGCGTGTACACGAGGCCCGCCAGGACCTCAGCGTAGGGCCCCCGAATCCCGAGAGCCTCATCGGGACCACGATGACGCGGCGACCAGCAGCGGTCTCCTGTCGCACGAAGTCCCGAATCCGTGCCTCGGCCACGGACCGTCTCTCGGGCCAGTCCTCACGGAGCGCCACGCTGCGGACCGATCGGAACGGCGTTTTGGCAATCACGGCCGCGACCTCATCCATCGCCTGAAGAAGTCGCTCGTTTTCCTCCTCGCTCGCCGTGCCGTGCGCAGGCAGGAGCACACTTTCCTCCTTGCGGGGGCCTGTGGAGAAGACGGACAGCCCCTCGCCGCCCTGGCGCCACCACCTCATGTTGTCCTCCTAGCTCCCGTTCCCGAAGTCGCCTGCGAGGTCCTTCATGCTGCTGCGCACCATCTGCCCGACCGCCCTCCTGTTACTGACCCTCGGCACACCTCGAGCCGCCACCGCCCAACCCGCGCAGCTGGACGAGTGGAAGAGCCAGCTGGCCGAGTCGATCGAGGGCAGGAGGAAGTTCACGGCCAACATCGTCGATCAGATCTTCAGCTTCGGTGAGCTTGGCTTTCAGGAGTTCGAGACGTCGCGATACCTGGTCGCGTTGCTGCGGGACAACGGCTTCACGGTCGAGGAAGGCGTAGCGGGGATCCCGACGGCCTGGGTCGCCACCTGGGGTTCGGGCCGCCCGAAGATCTCGCTCGGTACGGACATCGACGACATACCGAAAGCATCTCAGATGCCAGGGGTCGCTTGCCGTCTCCCCTTGGTGGAGGGTGCGCCCGGTCACGGTGAAGGGCACAACTCGGGTATGGCAGTCCAGATCACGGCCGCGCTCGCGGTTAAGGAGCTCATGGAGAGGGAGGGGCTACCGGGGACGATTCAAATCTGGCCCGGTGTCGCCGAAGAGCTCGTGGCGACCAAGGCGTACTACGTACGCGCGGGCATGTTCGAGGACGTCGACATCGTTCTCTATGCGCACGTCGGCAACAACCTCTCGACCGGGTGGGGCATGACCCCGGGCACGGGCCTGATCTCCGCGATGTTCACCTTCGAGGGCTTCGCGGCGCACGCTGGGGGCGCCCCGTGGAGGGGCCGCAGCGCCGCCGACGCCGTGAGCCTCATGGAAGTCGGTTGGAATTTCCGCCGTGAACATCTGCGCTTGCAGCACCGGTCGCACTCCATCGTCTACAACGGCGGCGATCAGCCGAACGTTGTGCCGTCGGAGGCTTCGATTTGGTTCTACTTCCGCGAGAAGAACTACCAGCAGATCCTTGACCTCTTCGCGATCGGCGACTCCGTCGCCCGCGGTGCCGCGATGATGACCGGGACGACGCTCAAGGACGTGCGCCTCATCGGGACCGCTTGGCCGGGCCACTTCAACAAGGTCATCGCCGAAACGATGTACTCGAACATCGAGCGCGTCGGTCTGCCCGAGTGGACGGAAGACGACCAACGCTTCGCCCGCGCCACCCAGCGCGAGGTCGGAGGGCCCGAGACGGGGCTCGCCACCGAGCTCAGTCGGTTGCGCCCAGCGCCCACAGAGGCACAACGTACCGCTGGCTACGCCGACGATATCGGCGACGTCTCCTGGAACGTACCGACGGCGACGCTCTCGTTCCCGTCCAACATGCCCGGGCTCCCGGGCCACAACTGGGCGAACGCGATCGCGATGGCGACTCCGATCGCTCACAAAGGCGCGACCCAGGGTGCCGTCGCTCAGTCGATGACCCTCCTGGACTTCATGGTCCGCCCGGATCTGGTCGAAGCCGCGTGGGACTACTTCCGGGACGTGCAGACCGCCGACCTGCAGTACACGCCGTTCATTAGCCCCACCGACCAGCCTGCGATCGAGATGAACGCGGGCATCCTGGACGAGTTCCGGGAGGAGATGCGGAGGTACTACTACAACCCGGATGAGTACGACTCCTACCTCGATCAGCTCGGGGTGTCGTACCCGACGCTCAGACAGCCCGACGGTCGGTGCACGATCGCTGCGGTGAGCGAAGAGCAAGCTGTAGGCTGACGCTGGACGGACCTGTCGGACGCCAACCGCTGCAGCCGGGGGTGCGGGTTCGGCATCGACCACAGTGGCCACGAAGAGCAGGGGGACAGCCAAGAGTCAAACGGTCCCGCGTCACCATCGCCCCGCCCTTCTTTCGCCAGCACCTTCCCAAACGGGCCTGCGGCGCATGCAGGGCTTGAATTTAGTCCCAAACATAGTCAAGTATATAGTCATGATCCGTATCAATGTGCACGAGGCGAAAGCGAAGCTCTCTGAGTACCTCGCCCGCGTGGAAGCCGGCGAAGTCGTCGTGATTTGTCGGCGAAACGTGCCGGTTGCGGAACTGCGTGCTACCGCGCGAGTGAGCGAGGGGCCCCGTCCTTTCGGTCTGGCAACGGGGACGCTCGAAGTGTCGACTGCGTTCTTCGAGCCTCTCCCGCCAGACGTTCAGTTGGGTTTCGAAGGCTCCGAGCCGTGAACCTACTTCTGGACACCGTCACTTTTCTCTGGTGGGTGTCGGGAGATCCGGCGGTTACGGCCGACGCACGCGCCGCGATCGCGGATCCTACGCGACGCGTCTTTCTCAGTTCGGTATCGGCCTGGGAGATCACCGTGAAGCACGGGTTGGGAAAGCTCCCGCTCTCCGAGTCCCCTCAAGCGCTCATCCCCAGGTTGAGGAGGGACCACTCATTCGAGGAGCTGGCGTTGTGCGAAGCGGCCGTCCTTCAGCTTCCTCGGCTCCCGGCGCTCCATCGAGATCCGTTTGATCGCATGCTGGTCTGCCAGTCCATCGAGCACGGGCTCACGATCGTCACCCCGGACGAAGCGATCCGTGAGTACCCCGTCCGCACGCTCTGGTAGTCATCGCCAGAGTCCCCTCCACCCACCGCTCTAGCGGATCCACCCACACTCCGTGCTCGATCGGCCTTTGTGCCTCCGTCTTGGCCGATGGTGCCTACGATGCAATGGCCGTCCACGAGGCGGCCCAGCTGAATCCGAGGCCCCCGGCCGCCCTGAGGGAGAGGAACCGAAACGTCGGCGGGCGTTCGGTACGCGATGTGCTCTGTTGGTTAGACGGGCCCAACCGTACGTTGCGCAAGGGTCGGGAACCGACTCGTCATGTCGCAAGGGGAGGATGAGATGAAATTACGTGCGTTGTTTGCTTTTGCGGTGCTGGTTCTGGCATCGCCGAACCTTCTGGAAGCTCAATCGATCACAGGCGCTGTGCGGGACCAGGCCACCGGAAACCCGATCGAATCGGCGCAGGTCTTTTTGGAGGGCCTGGAGCTTGGCGTCCTCACGCGGAGCAACGGTGAGTATCTCCTCGTGAGTGTGCCCGTCGGCACACACACGCTAACCGTGCAGTCTCTCGGCTACCGGACGGAGTCCGTCACGGTGACCGTCGGTGCCGGACAGACCGTGGTTCAGAACGTCTTCCTCAGTCAGCAAGCGCTCGAGCTGGACGCACTCGTCGTGACGGGCACAGCGGCAGCGAGCCGAGTACGCGAGATCGGTAACTCCGTCGCGGTGCTCGACGCACGGGTCGCGGAGCTTCAGCCGATCACCAACGTCTCGGACCTTCTGCGGGGTCGCCTGGCCGGAGTCGTCGTGCAGCAGGGCTCAGGTGACGCCGGCACCGCATCCACGATCAAGATCCGCGGCAGCTCGACGATGCGGCTCGTGAACGACGGACCACTCATCTACATCGACGGTATTCGCGTCAACAACCGCATGGAGAGCGGCGGCCGGGACGTTTCCCGGATCGACGACCTCGACCCGGCGATGATCGAGAGCATCGAGGTGATCAAGGGGCCCGCAGCGGCGACGCTGTACGGCACCGAGGCCGCCAACGGCGTGATCAACATCAAGACGAAGTCGGGCGGTATCGGGGAAGCCCAGTGGAACTTCACGCTGCGACAAGGTTCGCAGTGGTTCCGGGATCCTGCCGGACACACGCCCACCAACTGGGGCGTGAATCCGAGCAGCGGTCAGATCGAGTCGCTCAACATCTTGGAGAACCAGGCGGAGTCGGACCTGATTTTCCGGAACGCCCGCACGCAGTACTACGGAATCGACGTGTCCGGTGGCACGGATGTCTTCCAGTACTTCATCGCCGGTTCCGCTTCCTCCGAAGACGGCGTGACACTGAACAGCTGGGCGAAGAAGTACAACGGCCGGGTCAACGTCAGAGCGCAGCCGAACGACGACCTGACGATCTCAGTGAACGCGGGTATCGGACTCACACGTCTCCGTCTCCCCTCCGACTTTCCATACGAGGAGGCGGTGTATGCTGACCCAACCCGGCTTGGAGCCGGTGACGCGCGGCGCGGCTACCGCAGAGCGACGCCGGAGTCCCGGATCGAGAAGGACCTCGATCTTCACGAGGCGAACCGCATGACAGCGGGCGTCACGGCGACGCACACGCCTACCGACTGGTTCACACAAAGACTCACGTTCGGCCTGGACGTCACCGACCAGCTGGAAGACCAGTTGGACAACTTCCTGAGTCCCGAGTCGGCGCAGTTCTACGGAACGAATACCGCCCTCGGCGGCAAGAGGGTGAATCGCGAGTCGGTGATCTACAGCACCTTCGACTACGCCACGTCGGCCACGCGAGACGTGTCGCAGAGCCTCCGGTCCACGACCTCGGCGGGCTTCCAGGTCTATACGAAGTCGATCAAGCAAGTGGTAGCGAACGGCCGACGCTTCCCTGCGATCGGCTTGGCGAGCGTCAGTGCCGCTGGCCTGCGCACGGGCTCCGACAACGTCGTCGAGAACAATACGGTCGGCGTGTACCTGCAGCAGCAGATCGGCTGGAACGACCGACTCTTCGTGACCGGTGCGATCCGCGCCGACGACAACAGCTCGTTCGGTGAGGACTTCGACCTCGTCTACTACCCGAAGCTCAGCGCGTCGTGGGTGGTCAGCGAAGAGAACTTCTGGGGCTTGGACTTCGTCAACTCGTTCCGGCTTCGCGCCGCCTACGGTGAATCGGGTCAGCAGCCGGATGCTTTCGACGCCCTCCGCAGCTTCACCACTCGGGCCTCGCCGTCTGGGAAGGCGACGTTGCGTCCCCTCTCACCCGGTAACAGCCAACTCGGTCCGGAGCGGGGTGTCGAGATCGAGGTCGGCTTCGACGCGAGGTTATTCGATGACCGTGTCTCCGTGGACTTCACGTACTACGACCAGACCACGAAGGACGCGATCGTGGGGCGCAACATCGCTCCCTCGACCGGCTTCACTGCTCAGAAGTTCGTGAACATCGGACGGATCAACAACCGAGGCGTCGAGCTCGCCCTGAACGCCCGCGTGATCGACACGCAGGCGTTCGGCTGGACGATCAATTTCAACGGGAGCACGAACAGGAACCGGATCGAGGAGCTTGGCCTCGACGGCTTCCTGCAGCTCGGATGGACGACGCGACACCAGGAGGGCTACCCGGTGGGCTCGCTCTTCGCCCCGAAGGTGATCTTCGCCGAGTACGTAGACGGCTCGGATCAGATCAATCGCGACACCATGCGTTGTGACAACGGCGGCGGGCAGCCGGTCGAATGCACCCCGTCCGCGTGGATCTACCAGGGACATCCAGATCCGAATTACGAGCTGTCGTTCGGGTCGTCGTTCAACATCGGCGATCGCCTCACGATCGACGCGCTCGTCCAGGGTAAGATCGGCCAGACGAAGTACGATCTGCAGGGCTGGTGGAGGTACGCCGCGTTCCAGCAGACGAGAGTCAACCTCTTCCCGCGCGAGCACGACATCAATACAGTTGCCGAGGCCCAATTCGGCGCCAGCGGCGAGTTCGCACTTTGGGTCAACAAGGCGTCGTTCGTCCGGTTTAGGGAACTCTCACTCACGTACCGGATGCCGGACGAGTGGGTGCAGAAGCTCGGGTCGACCCGAGGGACCCTGAGTCTCGCGACTCGCAACCTCGGCATGCTCTGGACCAACTGGCAAGAGTGGCCGCACCACGATCCGGAGGTTATCGATCCAAGCAATACCTTCAGCGGAAACCGGGAACCGCAAGAGGATTCCGGCATCCCGCCGCTGACCTCGATCACACTCACCGTCCGCCTGGGCATGTAGGAGGCTAGATCATGACGAAAAGATCGATGACGATCCCTGCCCTCGTGCTCTCCTTGACGGTCTTCATGGGTGCGTGCGACGCGCTCGACGACCTTCTCACGGTTGAAGCTCCTTCGAGGGTCGTGGCGAGCGACCTCGAGAATCCGGCGGCGGCCGCGCTCCTCGTGGCCAGCGTGGCCAACGAATTCCGGTGCACGTTGACCTACTATGCGACCGCGAGCGCCCTTACCGGGAACGAGTGGAGGGACGCCTCGAACAACTCGGTCCTGAACATCTGGGATCAGCGGGTGCACGACACGAGCGGATACGGGTCTCAGTACGCGAGCGCCGACTGCGGGAGCAATCAACCGGCGATCTATAAGCCACTCTCCAGAACGCGTTGGCTCGCCGACCTGACACTCGGGCTCTTGGCTGGCTGGGATGTCGCCGACGTTCCGGACAAGGCGGAGTTCGAGGCCGAAGTGGCGATGTACGCCGGGTTTACGTACACGCTCTTCGGTGAATCCATGTGCTCCGTCGCGTTCGACGAGGGGCCGGAGCAGACCCCGACGGACGCTTTCAATCTCGCCATTCAGCGCTTCGACCAGGCGATTGCCGCGGGCGCGGCGGGTGACATCCTCAACGCCGCCCGGGTCGGCAAGGCGAGGGCGCAGCTCAATCTGGGCCAGAAAGCGGCAGCCGCGACGACTGCCTCAGCGGTGCCGGCTGGCTTCTCGTTCGAGCTGGCCTACTCCAACGCCGAGAGCGTCACGCGTAACAAGCAGTGGGAGTTCAATATCGATGACGAGAACGTGACGGTCGCGGAGCCGTACAGGAACTTCTCGTACGACGGAGTGCCCGATCCACGGGTGGCTGTGACGGACGAGGGGACCACCAACCCCCAGACCGGCATCGCGATCTGGACGGCGGACAAGTACCCCGACGCCAGTTCGCCGGTCGAGATGGCGAGCTGGGAGGAAGCACAGCTCATCATCGCCGAGGCCGCTATCGAGTCCGGTGACTTCGCGAACGCGGTGGCCATCTTCGACGCGCTGCATGCCGCGGTGGGGCTGCCGGCGTACTCGGGCGGCCTCAACACGGCAGAGCTCATGGACCAGATCGTCTACGAGCGCTCGGCCGAGATGTTCCTGGAGGGGCACCACCTTCAGGACCTCAAGCGCCTCAACATTCCGCTCTTCCCGGCGACCGGGACGGACGACGGCTTCGGAGGCGCGTACGGGAGTCAGATATGCTTCGATCTTCCGGCCACCGAGTTCCAGAACAACGTGAACATCGGCGGAGGTTGATCGAGGCCTGGACAGCGGGGAAGCCGTCGTTCCCCGAAAGAGTCGGAGGCGGGCCGCTCGCGGTCCGCCTCCGATTTCGTGTTCAGTTAGTGAGAAGACCGGACGGCCCGATCAGCGTCCGGTCGCGATGTTGATGACCCCCGCTGGGTGTCCAGTGCCCCAGCGGGTCGTTGCATCGGCTGTACCGACGAACCGCATACTCAGGATCTGACTGGAGGGAATCCCGTGGAGCGTACTCAACGCCCCATGGCGGATCTCGTCGAGATAGACGACGGGATACCTCGCGCTCGCATCGGTGAAAGAATTCTGGCCGCGGGCACGAAGCCAACCGGGGCGTAGGCGTCGGATCAACTCCATCGCGGTGTGATAGTTGTCCCCACGGCTCACGATCTCAGCGTGGCCGATCTCGTCGGGCGACCACGGTTCGTCCTCGAGTTCTACGGTAGTCGGCCTGTCGGAGAACGGGCTGGGCGAGTTCGTCATGGCGCTACTACAAGCGGCGGTCGAAACCGCGACGGCGAGGCCCGCGACGAAAAGTCCAGGCCTGCCACAGATCGAGCAGCGCATGATAGCCCCAGTGCACCTCGGGAAGACGTACTGTAGCTTACGATACACGCGCGACCTCGGCATGTTCGCTCGTCGAGGG
Organism: Gemmatimonadota bacterium; assembly: GCA_022560615.1. Classification (NCBI taxonomy): domain Bacteria; kingdom Pseudomonadati; phylum Gemmatimonadota; species Gemmatimonadota bacterium. Next base: position 29,066 of record JADFSR010000021.1, on the reverse strand, counting down.
TCCCTGCGACGCACTGCGTGCTGAACGGCAGTCGCGCTTCACCACAGAAAGGCGATCTAGGCATGAGTGTCAGGGTTTCCGCGGCGCGCCCGTTGCTGACCGTAATCCTTTTGGGACTGCTCGCCGGATGTAGGACGTGGCAGCCTGCGACGGTCAGCCCGGAGAGACTGATCGCCGAGCAGCGGCCCTCCTCGGTGCGGGTCACGGTCTCCGGGGGAGCCACGATCACCTTGAAACATCCGCTGATCATCAACGACTCGATCGTCTCGTCCGAAGCGCCCGCAGCCGGCGCCACGTTTGTGCCTCCCAGGCTCGGCGTCCTATCGGGGGATGTGCGCTCGCTCGAAGTGGCGCGGTTCAGCCCGGTGAGAACGATCGCCCTGATCGCGACTATCGCGGCCGTCTCGGTCGGATGGGCCAGGGCGGCCGGCGGCTCGCGGGGAGGGTCGACGGTGGAACCCGGGCTACCAAAGGGGCTGGCCCTGCTGCATTGGGGTGGGCTTCAACTCGTGTGGGGACTGTTTCGATGAAGCGCGGGTCGCGTGTGCTGGTGACCGGGCTGCTGCTCTCCACTCCAGGGTGTAGTGACTCCACCGGGCCACTTCTCGGCCCCGAGGAACTCTGCGGCAGTCAGGAGAACGCGGTCGCGGCATTCGCGGACCCCGGTCTCGAAGCCAAGGTGCGGACCGCTCTGGGGCTCGCCAGCGGCGGCGCGCTCACGTGCGAGCTCGTCACCTCTCTCGAGTCCCTGCCCGCCAACGATGGCGGGATCACGAGCCTGGCGGGGGCGCAGAATCTCACCGGCCTCGATGAGCTGCTTCTCGCCGGCAACTCGATCTCCGATATCAGCGCGCTGAGTGGGCTCACCGGCCTCGAGCTCCTCGACCTACGCGAAAACTCCATCACGGACATCAGCGCGCTGAGCGGGCTGTCCAGCCTCATCGGCCTCACTCTCAGTCGGAATTCGGTCAGCGACGTCAGCCCGCTTGGCGGCCTCACTGGTCTGCAGGTCCTCGGCCTGGATCACAACTCGATAAGCGACATCAGCCCGTTGGCCGGGATCACTGGCATGCTTCGCTTGGTCCTCTTCAACAACTCGATTACCAACCTCACCCCGCTGAGTGGGCTGACCGACCTCAACCTGCTCGACCTAGGCGAAAACTCCGTCGCCGAGCTCTCTCCTCTGAGTGGCCTCACGACGCTCGCGGTCCTCGGCCTCGATGGGACCTCGATTTCGGATGTCGGCCCGCTGACTGGGCTGACGTTCCTGACTACCCTTGTGCTCGACAACAACAACGCGCTTACTGATATCCAGCCCTTGATCGACAACGCGGGGCTTGGGAGAAACGCCACGGTTTATCTCACCGGGACGAACGTGCGCTGCGAGGATATCGCGATGCTGGAGGCGAACGGCGTCACGGTGATCTCAGAGTGCCCCTGATCTCCAAGCGCCGGTAGTGTCGGCGTCAGACCCGTTCCCCCTCACTCCGGAGCGCATCCATCGCGGCTTCGGCCGATCGCCGCCCGGGGCTTCCGGCGAGGGCCGCGGCGAGCGCTCCGGTGGCGTTCGCGACCGCGAAGCTGATTCCGTTGAGATTGCGCTCGGGCGGCACGCCCGGGATCGGGCGTGGGTAGCCCGACGCGACGAGCGCAGAGCCGCCGGACTCGAGAACGACCGTCGCTACCCTCTCTCTGGGTTGATCCCAGGACAGCATCACGCCCACGACGCCCTCCAGGCACCCGGGGTACATGGGTTGTCCCTCGTGCTCGTGCGCGGAGACGATAATCGTTCCCCGCTCGATCGAGCGCTCGACGGCCGGCACCAGCTCGTCGGCACGAAAGTCGTTCGGCGTGCCCAGGCTCAGGTTCACGAGTCGGACACCGCGCTCGGACGCCCAGTCGATCGCGCGCACCAGCGTAGGAACAGTGGTCGCGAGCGCGTCTTCGAAGACCTTCACGGCGTAGATCTCGGCAGCCGGCGCCTTCTCGTGGATCGCGGAGGCGACAGCGGTGCCGTGACCCAAACCGTCCGTATAGTCCTCGTGCTCCTTGCCATGCAGGTCGATGAACACCCCGCCCGCGACTCCCGGCAAATGGGGGTGAGGTACGTTGACGCCGCTGTCGACGATCGCGACGGTGACGGGGGCGTCAGTCATCGTCGGAGGGGGCCGACTCCAACAGCTTCCGCTCGGGCCACCCGCCGACGGTCTTCGTGGTGCGGCGACGCACTCATCTGGTCAGCACGTCCAGGAAGACATCGCGAAACGCCCGCCCCTCCGCCTCGAGAACACTGGGCGGACCGTCTTCGGCGACCTTGCCGTCCTCGATGACGACAACCCTGTCCGCCTGTCTCGCCAGGTCGATACGGTGTGTGATCACCACCGTGGTACGACCGCGCATGAGCTTGTCGTAGCCCGCGAGCACCACGGCCTCGGAGGCCGGATCGAGTGCCCCGGTGGCTTCATCGAAGATCAGCACCGCGGGGTCGGCGAGGAACGCGCGCGCGATGGCGAGTCGCTGGCGTTCGCCGGCCGACAGTTGGCTTCCGCGTTCGCCTACCACGGTCTCGGTACCGTCAGGCATGTGCGCAACCAGGTCGGACAGACCCGCGGCTTCGATCGCCTCGTCGATCTCCGCGTCTGTCGCGTCCGGGCGTGCGTAGCGAACGTTCTCGGCAACCGTGGCGTGGAAGATGAACGGAGCGTGCTCAACGACCGCCACTTGCCGCCGAACGTCCTGCAGCGCCAAGGACCGCAGATCGTGGCCGTCGAGCAGCACTCGCCCCTCTTCCGGGTCGAGCTGCCGAGAGAGTAGATCCGCGATCGTCGACTTGCCGCTGCCGCTCGCGCCCACCAGGGCGACGACTTGGCCGGCAGGGATCTTCAGGTCGATGCCCGCCAGCACCTCACCACCCCTGCCGAACCCGAAGCGCACACCCTCGAGCGCGACCGCTCCCTCGCACTCCGTCAGCGCCACGGGTTCGTCGGGCTCGGTCACCTCCGCGGGTGTGTCGAGCAGATCGTGCACGCGCACGAGCGACGCGCGCGCCGTGGCGAGGTTGGAGTACAGCCCCATCAGCCCCTGGATGGGCGACATGAGGCGCATCTGGTACGCCATGAACGCGATGAACGTACCGAGCGTCGTCGCTCCATTGATGACGCGGTAGCCTCCATACAGGAACACCGCGCCCGTGCCCACCGAAAGCATGAGGCCCGGCAACCCACCCGCGAGGTACGTGAAGAGTCGCATGGAGAGCAGCGCGTCGACGAACGAATAGTTCTTCCCCCGGAACTTCGTGACCTCTCGCTCCTGCGCGTTGGCGCCGACCACGGTGCGCATGCCCTGCAGCGTCTCGATCAGGAACGTGCCGATGTCGGCACTGCGTTCTCTCAGCTCTCGTACCCGGTCCTCGAGCTGTCTGCGGTAGCGCACGAGCGCGAAGAGCGCGGGCGGAAGCGCGATGAGCCCTACCATGAAGAGCCGAACGTCGAGATAGATCAGCATGCCCACGGTGCCGATCAGCGCGACCACCTGACCGAACCAGGAGAGTGCAGCCTCCGTGGTCACGCGCTGGATCTCGCTGATGTCCCCGTTGATGCGCGAGACTACGTCGCCCAGAGGCGTCTTGGCGTAAAAGCGAGGCGACAGACGTTGCAGATGCCGATACAGGTGCAGCCTCATGTCGAAGAGGATGTCGGCGGACACCCTCATGTAGCGCATGCCGCTCAGCACGTTCATGCCGAACGAGAGCACCGTGACCCCGACGAACAGGCCGACGATGCGCGTGAGCGTGCCGAAGTCCTGTGCGATCAGCGCATCGTCGACGAGCACCTTCGACAGATACGGAAGCACCAGGTTGAGCGCGGTCCCCGCCAGCGAGAGCAGGACGACCGGTACCAGAGGCGCCGCGTAGGGGCGCACGAACGCCAAGGCACGCTTGAAGTGAGGGTCGAGCAGCGTCACGTCACGACAGGGGCGTGGATGTGTCCTACCGCTTCACTCCCGTGATCGAGCCGGTGCCGATGTCGCCCAAGTCCAAAGCACCAGTGAACCCGTCACCCTCGAAGGTCAGCGTAAACTCGATCGAGAACTGGGGCATGGTCCCGGCGAATGTGACTTCCATGCCGTCCACGGCGAAATCCGTGAGCGCGACAGTACCGAGGTCGGTTGTGAGACTGCCCGTGTAGGCGCCGTCCATGCCCTCGATCGTCATCGAGCCAGCCATCTCGGTGCCCATCGCGTCGATGGTGATGTCGAAGACGCCAGCCGGGGTGAACGGAGGGGGCGGTGGCGGCTCCGGCGGCCCTGACGAGCATGCCGCGACCACCAAGACGAGGGTGAACGACATGGCGAAGCGTTTCATGGTGTGCTGCCTCCTTGGGGAATCACCGCCACACCGGTCATGTCTTCGTCGAAGCTGACCGTGCGCAAATACTCGAATGTGCTCGAGTCGTAAATGTCGATCGTGTTTCCGGCGACGTGAATGTACAGTTTCTGTCCGTCCGCGCTCACTTGCAGTCCCATGCGGGGTCGGCCCGCGAAGGGGACGCGCTGCGCGACGCGCCGGTTCACGAGGTCGAATTCCCAGAACTCGTAACGGCCGATCTCCGCGAACAGGCCGAACGCCTTCTCGCCGCCCGGGGCGACGCTGAAGCGGCCGACGGGCTCGTTGGTGCCGAGCGTGTAGAAGTCGACTTCCTTCTCGGAGAGCCGCACGCGCGCGATGCCCATCATGCGTCGGTTCTGCGCCGGGTCGGTCATGCGGAAGAGGCTCGTCACGACACCGTCCTGATCATACGTGCCTGGGGTCACTCCGAAGCTCGGCCGACCGAGGCCGGGTTCGAGTGCCTGGGAGATCTCCCAACGATCGACTTCCTCGAAGGTCTCGGCGTCGAGGGCGATGATGTCGTCCGTGAAGAGGTAGAGCGTCTTGCCGTCGGGTGAGTACCGGAAGCTGACGTTCTCACGCTCTTCGCCGTCCGGCCACGGGATCGTGTCGCTCACCGTCTTGGTGATCAGGTCGTACTCGAGGATGAACGGCCCTTCCACCTCGTAGCGATCGCTGTGCTTGGTATAGCGCTTCACGAACAACACGGCCCGCTCGTCCGACGGATGCGGCGCGAAGCTGCCGATGCGCACGGCCACGTTGCCCTCGGAGAGCGTGAACTCGTCGATGACCTGGTTCGTCCCGAGGTCCACGACTTCGACCTTCTGCGAACTCGCCTCCATCACGTACAGACGGTCCTTCTTCTCGTTCACCACGATGTCGGTCGGGATGAAGTTGCTCACCTCGATCCGGTCGACGACCTTTTCGCTCGCCTCGTCCCACACCAGCAGGTGGTTGCTGTACGTGGCGATGTACCAGCGGGCGTTGGCCTGGGCCTCGAGGGCGGCCACTCCCACAGCCGCCATCAGGACGAGCGCCGCAGCGCTTCGGATGAGCGAACGCATCATATCAGGGACTCGCCGGCGGCTAGGGGAAGATGAGATCGAGCGTCCGCCAGTCCTTCTGGGCAGAAGCGCACTTGCCGGTCCAGTCTGGCGCGTGATTGAGCTGGTCGGGCACGTGCGCCGGCCAGAAGCAATTCAAGTGACAGTCGAAGAGGTCGCGCTCCACCGGCTGGCACAGACCCGCGGTCCCGCCCTGCCGATCCGCTTCCCAGCCGGGGAAGAAGACCAGCGAGCATCCCAGCGGGAAGTGCGGCCCATCTTCTTCGTGTGGCGGTCTGCTCTCGAGCGCGACCACGTCGAGCTCGGCTACCCTCGCTTCTTCAGCCTCGTACGCAACGTACGCCTCGATGCGAGCGGCTTTCTGGTTGATGCCTTTCAGGTGCTTCACTCGTCGCCTCCCTTTCCGATCACCCTTCTATGCATCGAAACGCTCCAGGAACTTCGGGTTCTTCTCGGCCAACGCTCCGTAGATCTCCAGGCACATGTGCGTCCAGCTACGAACCCAGGTGCAGTAGTGCAGGTTCGGGTGCGTCGACTCACCGTACTGAACGTGAGCTTCGTGATAACATCCGCCTGAGCAGATCGGACGTGCCCAGCAAGTGTGACAGTCGGTCTTCGAGGCGATGTGGTGGTCTCGCAAGAACTTGTTCTGCACATCGCGATCGATGCCTTCGGTGACCGAGCCGATGGTGTGCTCGGGTGAGCCCGCGAAGCGGTGGCACAGCGCGACGTTGCCGTCGGTCGACACCCCCATCAAGCCGAGCCCCGCGCCACATCCGTACGCCTTGCTCACGCCCTTGTGGATCTCCTCGAGCGTATCCTTCACGTTCGAAAAGCCGTGGTGCTCGTCACGGAGCGCGCACTGGAGCCACTCCTGGGCGAGGATCTCGAATTGGCCGAGCATCGAATCCTTGCCTTCGGGCGTGATCGCATAGTCCCGCTCGTCCTGGGAAGTCACCGGTGCGAGACCGACCTCCCAGAAGCCCATGTCCTCCGTGAGATGACGGAAGATCTCGAGCACGTCCATGTTCTTCTGCGTGAGCGTGACCCGCGCTCCGATCGGCCGGCTCCGGTGTACGCGCAGGAGCTCTTTGATCTTCGGCTGTATCACATCGTACGTGCCCTTGCCGTTGTGGAAGACGCGTAGCCCGTCCTGCACCTCCTTCGGGCCGTCGATCGAGATCGTCACGCCGATCTGGTTGTCGGCGAGCCACTCGATGATTTCGGGGCGGAGCAGCGTGGCGTTGGTCGTCAGAGAGAACTCGATGCGCTTGCCTTCCTCCGCTGCGCGCCGGCGCGCGTAGGCGACGGTCTTCTGCAGCACCGGGAAGTTGAGCAGCGTTTCTCCCCCGAAGAACGTCAGGTGCGCGACCTCCTGGCCGCGCGACTCCTTGAGCAGGAACTCGACGCTCTCTTCGGCCGTCCGCTCGCTCATGAACTTGGGTGCGTCACCGTACTTGGTATCGACGATCTTGTCCTCGCCGTACTCGTAGCAGTAGGTGCACGCCAAGTTGCACTTGTTGGTCACGTTGAGGACTATCGTCGTGAGCGGGAAGCCGGCCGGCGGTAGGTCGTTCGGTACTTGCTGCTTGGGCGCGTCCACGTCTCCGATCGCTCGGATCTCGGTGAGCTCCTCGATCGTCTCCACGATTTGCTCGATCGAGTAGTCGCTCGAGAGCTCTTCGATCAGCGACTCGGCGCCTCGTGGTCCGCCCTCGAGCGCGTCGAGGATCGCTACCGACGGACCATCCATCCGGAAGATGCCCGCGGACGGCACCATGTAGAGGAAGCGAGCACCGTGCGCCTCGAAGGCGTGGAATTCGCGCAGCGCGATGGTTTCCGACGCGGTCGTCACGGGTGGGTTCATCGGGAGACCTCCTTCCAAGGTTCAAAGCGCATGTAGAGCGGAACTGTCACCAGCAGGTGCGCACGAGCGCGCAACTCTGCTCCCTCCGTCGTCCTATGGGTCGCGATCACCCACGCGTCGCCGACGTTGTTACGACTGCCCACACGGTCGGGATTCGGCCCGTCGATCGCCGGAACGAACGTCCCGTCCTGGCCCATCGAGCCGATGAAAGCGACGTCGTCGTCTCCGAACGTCGCGGCGTATTCTTCCACGGACCAGGACACGTCTACGCGACCGAGGTTCAGGTCGTCGTCGGTCTCGGGCTCGCCGTCCGGTCCGTCGTCGAAGCCGATCGCCTCATAGGTCTGGTATCCCTTCGGGAAGTTGCCTCCGCCCACTCGGGCCATGCCCGTCTCCGGGGTCACCGCGATGCGGTCCACGCCGTCATGAACGACGAGCGCGCCCTCGAGAAATGCACCGAAGGCGAAGAGATCGCGCGCGCCGATCTGGGCGTCGTCCGCGACGGTGAGGCTCACGCGCAACGCGCCGTCATTCGGGCCACTCACGGAGACGACGGTGACGCCAGAGCCGAAATCGAGGCCCGCTACAGATCCGGCGGTCAGCCCCCCGCCGAATACACGAACCTCGACCGGCTCCCCGCGCGCCACCGCCTTCGGGTATACCCCGGTAATGATCGCTTCACCGCCCACACGCCGCAGCTTCACGTCCGGGCCGATCTCATCGTACGCGCCCGTGAACCAGCGGCCCGACATCTCGCGCTGATCCCGTTCCACGAACATGACCTCGCGCAGCTCCGAGTCCGCGCCCGGGTTCGAGCGCCCGCGCCACTGGTATCCGGTGTAGACCAACGCCTGCCCGGAGCGCTCCACGGCGTCACCGCTTTCGGCGTACATGTAGGACGCCGTTGTCGTGAAGGCCGCGTCGTCGTCCGGGTTCGCCGAGATGGTCACCGTTCCGTAGATCGGGCCCTTGCCAGGCTCGTAGCCGGAGAGCGCCCATGTGCCCGCCAGTCGGGGCGGACGCATCGTCGCAGACCACGCGGACCACTCCGTGGTCTCGAGCGGATAGACGCTCGAGAGGTGATCGATCGCCCTGTCCATCGGGTGGCGTCCGTCCGGCGGACGTCCATCCGGACCTGGCTCGGTCGGGGCTGGGCCGCGGCGCCTGAACTGAAAGCGGTCCACCAGCGGATAGAGTGCGCGGTGCGTCGCGATCAGCAGTCCCCACTCGTCCTTCGTGCGGCGTTGCGTCATCACGCGCCCCATGGAATGACATTGGATGCACGTGAACTCGACGCCCGAGTCACCCTCGTAATCGTGGTCGGTCAGGCGTCGCTCCACCTCGAAGAGGGCAGGGCGCAACTCTTCGGGAGCGATGCCCTGCCGGTCCGAGAGGTAGCGCACGATCTCCCGCGCCGCTGTGGGCGTCAGCCCTACGTCGTGCAGCGCCACCATCCTGCGGATCGACGTCTGCCAGCCTTCGGGCGTCTTGCGTAGATACGAGATCCGGGTCATGCGCCCCTCGTCGTGGACGGCATGACACCGTTGGCAGCTCTCGATTACGACTTGGCTCGTGATCGCATACCCCTCTTCGTCTTCGTCTTCCTGCGCGAACGCCGGTGAGGCAGTCCATGCGAGAGAGACCGCTAGGCCAGCGACTGCAAGAGCGATGCGTTTGGCAGACACCATCAGGCGGGTGGGGTGTTTGGGAACGGTGACCCGATCATCCTGGGAGGCTGACCGACGATCCGCCAGGGTTGCGCGCATCAATCCTTCCGATGCTCGAGCAGACCTGCGGCGAACGCAGTGGCGAGCGCGGTCAAAAAGTCCGGGAGCGGCACGGGTGCTTCGACTCCGTTGTAGGCGCTCCACAGCTCGGGGACCTGGTCGTGCTCAGGCGCCAGTTCGCTCATCGTGCGCAGATCCACGCTCCTCAGGAAGCGGATGCCCTCTGGGTGCTGGTCGGTTGCCAAGTGCTGTTCGAGCACGATCCTCTGGTGGGCGATCGCAGCTCTCTCGATCGGCCGAACCGTCGAGCCGCGGACCGCACCGAGTGACTCCCGGGCGCGGATTCGCTCGAAGGCCGTGCGCACGTCTTGCTCCGACACCGGCGGTCCGTCGAGGGCCTCGAGCCGATCGACGTCGAGGCCGTCTCTCTCTCCGCCGGCGGTACGCGCGGCTTGGGCGCGCGTCGCCCAGTATATATGTCCGTATGCGGCAGCCGCTTCCTCGAAGAATTCGGCGGCGCGCCGACGGTAGCTCCGGTAGACCTCGCGTTCACGGGTGTCGAAGAAGTCGACAGCGACCTCCGTCATCGGCGGGTCGATGAGCGCCGTGTGCGCCGTGACCCCCGCGAGCCATCCCGACGCCAGCGCCTTCTTCACTCCGTACGAGGAGAGGGGGTCGATGCAAGACCCCGCGTCGCCGGCGAGGACGAGACCCGGCCGTGCATACTGGGACGCGCAGTAGAGCGACGCCGGGCACGCCCAGCCCTCGTCCTCCGGAGTCGCGCCCTCGAGCAACGCGCCGAGATGCCGCGTCTTGGCCAGCTCCGTCTCCAGCATCGCGCCGACATCGACGCCCGACAGCTCCGCGTGGCGCTGATCGATCATCGCGGTCACGCATCGGGTCTCGGACGAGAGCGGCACCGACCATCCCCATCCGTCCTCGTAGCTCTCGATGAGCGTCTGGCCGAGCACTTCATCCCCCCAGCCTCCCGGGCGCCGGAATCTGCGGAGCAACGCCAGCGTGGTCGTGGAACGGTCCGGCTCGCGCACGTCGCGGGCGAGCAGCCCGTGCCGACCCGTGGCGTCGATGAGCCACGGGGCGCGCAGCTCGAGGGTTTCGCCGTTGGCGCCCTCACAAGTGACACTCCATCCGTCCTCGCTCTGCACCGCCGCGCGGGCCAGCATGCCGAGCAGCAGGCGGACGCCGCACGATTCCGCGGCCGCGACCAGTACGCGCTCGAGGCCGACTCGGTCCACGTGGAAACCGGGCTCTTTAGTCCCGAATCGCTCGCCGCGCGCGTCGGCGTCCGCCCACCACACGGTGTTGCCGGTGTTCGCATAGAAGCCGGCCGCCTCCACAGCCTCGAGCACCTCCAGCTCGGAGAGCAGTCGCCGCGCGGACGGCGGAATCGATTCGGCGAGCTTCCCGGCCGGATGGGAAGCGGGACGGACGAGCACCACCTCGTGGCTCCGGCGGGCAAGCAGCGTGGCCGCCGCGGTGCCGGCGGGACCGCCTCCGAGCACGATGACTTCGAACGAGGTGCGGTCAGACATGGGGCGGAAGTCTATCGAGGGTTGGAGTGTGGGCAAGTACGGCTCTCACCACTCGAAGTCTTGAATCTCCTGCCACGGGATGAGACGCACATCGTTGCGACGCCCACGCTGCGTCCCCCCGTGTACCAGAGACAGCTCCGCCTGCAGGTGCTGATGCCGCTCCCGCAAGGCGTCGCCGAACGCGATCAGCCGCTCGAGGAAGTCTTCCGCCACCGTTGCCCCGGACTTGGCTTCGACCGCGCGGACGGTGTTGCCCGCTTCGACGATCAAGTCCACCTCGGCGCCGCGGTCTTCGCGCAGATGAAAGAGATCAGCGGGCTTGGCTGCGTGCGACCGGGCCTTGAGAATCTCCGACGCGACCCAACTCTCGAAGATCGCTCCGCGCAGCGGATGGAGTCGAATCTGCTCCGGCTCTCGGATGCCCAGCAGCCAGCATGCGAGGCCGGAATCCACGAAGTGGAGCTTCGGAGCCTTCACCGCTCGCTTCCGGAGATTGCGCTGCCATCGCGGCGTTCGGAAGACGACGAAGCTCGCTTCGAGGACTGAGATCCAGGAGCGCGCGGTATTGTGTGTCACGCCTGCGTCGGCACCGAGGCTCGAAAGGTTGACCGTCTGGCCGGTGCGCGCGGCGAGCAGCCTCAGGGACGTGGCGAACGATTCCAGGTCGGTGACGTTCAGGACCTGTCGAACGTCCCTCTGCACATAGGTAGTCGCATAGTCCCCCAGCCACTGCGATGGCACCAGGCTGCGATCGTGGATCCGCGGGTATCCCCCCCGTGAAAAGCGTATCCCAAAGATCTGATGGCCGGGACGGAAAGCGGCGCACCTCGTCTAGGCTCAACGGGAGCAGGTGGAGTTGCCCAACTCGGCCTGCGAGCGACTGGGTGATCGCGTCGGTCAGCCCAAAGTGCTGCGAGCCGGTGAGGATGAACCGCCCCGGTGTAGGATCCGCGTCCACGGCCTCCTGGAGATACGAGAAGAGTGCCGGAGCCCGCTGCACCTCGTCGATGACAGCGCCGTCCTCGTACTCGCTCAGGAAGCCTCTCGGGTCGTGGACCGCGAAGTCCCGGACGTCGAGCGGTTCCAACGAGACGTAGGGCAGGTCCGGAAACGTGGCTCGGCACAGTGTCGTCTTCCCAGACTGTCGCGGGCCAATCTGCACAATCAAGCCCAAGAGGACACAAGCGCTCGTCCCCGGGCCGTCAAACTCTGTCGGGTGCCCTGCCCGATTCCAGACTCTCTAGGAGATCCAGAAGGCCAACCGCCTCCCATGAGCGATTACGCTTGGACTCGGAGAGCGCCACTAGAACGCCACAGTCCGTGAGTTGCCGAATGGCTTGGTGGATCGCGGCTTTGGATCGCCCCGTCACGGCAGCGGCAACCGGTGCGGTGATGACGGGATGCGCGGGTAAGACGTCGATCACTGCCCACGCGGCGGCGTCGGACCTCGGCGCTGGGCCTTCGGCTAGCTGGCAGCGCCACTCATCCATCAGCTCGGTCACCGCCTCGAGGTAGTCAGCTGCCAGTCTCGCCGCACGCGCCGCCGCAGCGGCGAACTGTTCAATCCACGCACCGACCTCGCCAGATCTGAATCCGGCCAGGCCTCGGATATAGCGTTCTCGTTGTGTTGCCAGAACGACGCTGATGGGAGGGACGTATGAGGTCGCGATGCCGCGGCGACGGAGCACTACGTGGATGAGCGCACGGCCGGTGCGCCCGTTCCCGTCATCGAACGGATGGATTGTCTCGAATTGCGCATGAACCATTGCGGCCTGAACGAGGGGAGGAAGCGAGTCGTCCCCAGTGGCCTCACAAAGATCACGGAGCAAGGAATCGACGTGCTCCGCCGGCGGCGGGACGAAGTCGGCGCCGCAGGGATTGTAGTCATTCCCGCCGATCCAGTTCTGATCCCTGCGGACGACGCCTGCGACCCGCGAATTGGGGGAATTGGCCATCAGCTTGCCATGGATCTCTGTAAGGTGTTCGACACCGATCTGCTCGACGGTAGCCGCTTCATCAACCGCCAGCTGCATGGCATCGATGTTCCCAAGTACTTCTAAGATCGTGGACGAGGCCTTCCCTCCGGTCTCGAGCTTCGACTCGGCACGGGCGAGTTGACGTATCCCTACCTGCATACCCTCCACCTTCGATGATGCGATCGATTCCGTGCGGAGCAGCAGGCGGGCCATGGGCGCGAGGGCGGGCCGAGCGCTCGCGTTGAGGGTCATGATCGCCTGCTCCGCGTCAGACACGACACCAGCGACCCCGGAGGTCACTTCGAACTCGAAACCGGTCAACGCATCGGGGATGAACGCCTCGTACTTACAGGCCTTCCGGTACCTCGGCGGCGCGTAGAGCGTGGGGTCCCACTCCCAGACCTTGGTGACGAGTGTTCCGCGCATCCTGAACGAGCCTTTCCTCTTGATTCAGTTTATCGCACAAGCTGAACTAAGATGGCGCCTTCGTTCAGGATCGGAAAGGACTACCGGGCCGACTCCGGCTCCGCGAGCTGAACCGCACAGGTCGCGGCTTCGTGTAGGGGCACGTCGACACCTGTTTCGCGCGCCAAGCGGACAATCGCTCCGCCCAGCTCCTCCATTTCCGTCGGTCGGCCGCTGCGCAGGTCGTGGATCACGCTGGGAACGAAGTCCGGAGGGAATGCGTCCAGCGCTGCGCCGACCGTCAGCTCGGCATCTCGAGGTAGCTCGACAGCTCGTGCGCGCGCCACGGACGTGACCTCGGCGATCGCCCGCTTCTGCAGGTCGGCCCCGAGTCGGTGCGTCCGGATCGGGCCCATCGACTTCCCGGTCAGCCCACAGAGTACACACAGTGCGCACACGACAGCCATCTTCATCCACAGCTCGGCGGCGATATCCTCCGAGGCCACGATCTCGACCCCGGTGCCGTGGAAAGCCTCCGCGATCAAGCTGATCGCGGCCGGGTCGCTCCCGGTCGACGATCCTACTACCAGGCGGTGATGTTCCGCCCTGCGCTCGACGCGTCCGGGCTCCGTCACAAAAGCCGTCATGTAGGCGATGCCTTCCACCAGCCGGTCACTTGCCACTCCGCGCTCCACCAGTCTCTCACCGGCGGTGACTCCGTTCAGGAGAGGCACGACGATCGAGCCGGCTCGTGCGAGATGCGCGACCTGGTCCGCGACGTCATCGAGCGAGAAGGCCTTCACGGTCACGAACGTAAGGTCGGCACCCGGCAGCTCGAGCGCCGAAGCGGCGCACTCGGGCTGTACGTCGAAGTCGCCGGCCACCGTGTGCACGTGGAGACCGCTGCGGCGGATCGCCGAGAGGTGTTCGCCGCGAGCCACCAAGGTCACGTGGTGGTCGGCCCGCGCGAGCAGCGCTCCGACGTAGCTGCCCAGGCCGCCAGCACCGACGACGACGATCCTCACGCCTCGGTGCGGCTCCGGCCGCACTTCTTGGCCCCGGACAGTATCAGCCTGTGCGAGGCACGAAGGCCAGAAAGCGGCGCGGGTTATCGCGCTGGATCGCCCACACCACGTCCTCGTCGATCCCCGCCTCACGCAGCAGCGGGGCGAAGACCGTGATCGAGTTGCCGTACCCCGGGCGCGCTTCGGACCGACGGCCCGTGAAATCGGACGAGATCAGCAGCTTGTCGGCGTGCCCGGCTTCCAGGAACGCCATGATGGTCTCGACCTTCTGCGGGTCGTCGACCCGCCCTCCGGTCACCCGGTCGAAGCCGACAAACGCGCCGCGCTCGGCGATCTCGATCAGCACGCTCGCCGAGGGGTCGTCGAGACAGCATGCGTGCCCGATCGCGATGTGGCCTGGGCTGACGCCCATCGATTCGAGGACGTCGAGCTGTGTGAGGCCGGCGTCCGGTCTCACGTTCTCGCCGGTGCCGTAGGCGTTGTGGGTGAAGACCGGGAGTCCCGTGGCGACGTGGGCTTTGCCGACCGCGCGAAACACTTTCAGCTCGTTCGGGGTCATCTCCGAGGCGTTCGAGCTCTGGCCGATCTCACCGAACGCGCCGAGCCGATCACGGTCGGCCTCGGCGGTCAGGTCCTCCGCGATCTGATCCTCGCTCTTCGTCGCGATCTCGGGCGGATAGAACCGCTCCATGTAGTAGCCGCCGGACGCCACGACGTGCACGTCGGTCTCGTCGGCCACTCGAAGCAGCGCGTCGAGGTCCCTCCGTAGGTCCGAGTGCCCGCCATCGACGATGCAGCCGACGCCTTCTTCGGCTGCCGTCCGGATCTCGCGGACGACGTAGTCGACGTCGTCGGTCGCGGCGGGCCGATCGGACATTCGGATCGACAAGTGCTCATGGAACAGCGTCACCCCGATGATGGCATCGGGACTGATGTCGCCCAGTACGGTCCGGATGATCGCGGCGGGCGCCGCAGCCTGGTCGCCGGAATCCACACAGCCGGCCACCATTCCGAGGCCGGCCGCGCCGCCGAGCAGCTGGATCGCTTCACGACGGGTGAAGCGAGCGGGTTGATCAATTCCATACATGCCTGCACCTCTACATCTGCCGTCCACCGACTCCACACGTTCGTGGGCAAGGCCTCAATCTTGGCCCGCGGACGGGAAGACCGACACTACGGAGCCGAGCAATTGGCGGCAAGGAACGCTGTGGCCGTGCTCTCGCTGGCCAGGGCACTTCCGTACCGAAGCGCGTTGCACGTACGGCCGAGCTCGAACGCCTCCTGCAGCGACAGCAGGTAGGTGCCGTCTCCCTGTTCGGTCACCCACGCCTCCCCTTCCTCTCGCGACGACAGGAACAGGATGTGATGGCAGAAAGACGAGATGATCTGGTTGCCCTCGACGTCGCACACCTCCGGATCGACGAACGACACGACGACATCCGGGCTCGGCGAGGTCGCCCCATCGGCAGTCACCTCCAGAGTGATCAGTTCACCCGTGACTGCTGACCGTGACCGCACGGTCGCGTCCTTCCCGATCAGCTCCGGAAGGAAGAGCGTGTCCCACGCGCACCACGTATAGAGCGTACGCCCCTCTACCTCGAACTCGTGAGGTGTTTCTCCAAGCGCCAAGCCCCAATAGCCGATGATGCGGCCCGAGTCTTAGATCGGCCAAGAAAGCCTCCGCGGGTGCTTCGGCTCCGATGTCGCCCCGCGAAACCATGCCGGATACCACATGTCGTCAAAACTGGTAATTGGCAACACGTTTTCTCGACGTGTCGTTGTCGACACCATAATGCCCAGGACGTGTCGCGAAACACGCGTTCGGGAGACGTGTCAATGGCCCCGAACTGACAACCGGACCTACACGCACGAGTTCAATCCTTACGTGTAACAGATGGGCGAAGCAGCTATAGCGGCCCGTCGCCACAAGCCGGGTAGAGGGGAGGGCAGCTACGCCTGCGGCACGCAGGCGCAGCCAGAGCCGCAGCCCTGGAAACTGGTGTCCTGGTTGGACCCGGCGAGCGGTACGGGAGCGCTGATCAGCTTGTCGACAGGAGTATCGGCCGGCGTAGTCCCGGCGTCCACGCCGGCGCGTTCGGCCAGCTCACCCCAGCTCTCGAGGCGCTCGTCCATTCCGTGGCGCACTTCGATCGTCTGCTTGTTCGTTTCGCAGTGGTATTCGTAATACGGCATGGTGCCTCGGGTTCGGGTATACTCCAAATGGTAAGCCTTAGCGGCATTCACCGCAGCCTCCACACTGAAACACCCATGCGTCGGACCCTTCTCGGCATCGCCATGACGCTCCTGATGGTGCCCCACGCGGGTGCCCAGATCCTGCCCCAAGAAGGCGACCTCGTCCTCCTGGGCGGAGTGCTCTGGGACGGCACGAGCGACGCGTCACGCCCCAATCCCGGCATCCTCGTTCGGAACGGCACGATCTTGCGGGTCGGTGAGATCGATCCTACGGGGAGCGGG
The DNA here is from genome assembly GCA_022560615.1 of Gemmatimonadota bacterium. Classification (NCBI taxonomy): domain Bacteria; kingdom Pseudomonadati; phylum Gemmatimonadota; species Gemmatimonadota bacterium. Next base: position 12,587 of record JADFSR010000021.1, on the reverse strand, counting down.
GCCGACGCGATCACGCTCGGGGATGATTCTTTCATCATGCCGGGCCTCTTCGACCTCCACGCGCACTACGCCGTGGATCTGTTCGCAGAGGGTCGCGTCGACGAGTACACGGTGAACCCGGTGCTCTTCCTGGCCAACGGCGTGACGTCGACGTTCCCGGCGGGCGAGGTCGATCCGGCCGAGGCGCGCAGGGGTCGTGAGCGGGTGGCGTCGGGCGAGATTCCAGGGCCTCGAATCTACAGCTCCGGGCCGTACTGGGGTTCCGCTCGACCCGGGTGGAGTCACGAGGCGATGACCCTCGACTCGATTCGGAAGGAAGCCACGTACTGGGCTCTGAACGGCGTGCGTGGCTTCAAGGCCAAGGGTATCCGGCCCGCTCAGCTTCAGGTCCTGATCGAGGTCGGACACGAGCACGGCATCACGGTCACCGGCCACCTCGACTCGGGGGTCCGCAACAGCGTGAATCCACGCGACGCGATCCTGATGGGTATCGATCGCATCGAGCACTTCATGGGTGGGGACGCGTTCCTGGGCAGTCAGTCGGCATATGCGTCGCTCGAAGCGTTCGACCTCGATGACCCGACGACGCGCGCGCAGCTCGAAGCGCAGGCCAGGTTGTTCGTGGAGCAGGGCGCCTACTTCGATGCCACGCTCACAGCGTATGACTACTACGCCGGCAAGGAGGCCGAGGTCTACGACTATTGGGAAGACGAGCGGGGCTTCCTTACGCCCTACGCGCGGGCCGAAGTAGAAGCGCGCCTACCCCGCGCCCCAGTCGACCAGTTCGAGCGCATCTATCACATGAAGCGTCGGACCATCAAGCTCTTCTTCGATGCCGGCGGTGGCGACAACATCTCGCTCGGTACCGACCACCCCAGCTGGGGGGAGTGGTGGAGCGGCTTTGGCGTGCACCGTGAGCTGCACGCCTTCGTGCTCGCAGGGATTCCGAACGCGGCCGCACTACGCTTCGGCACGATCAATTCCGCGCGCGCCTTCGGCGTGGACGCTCGACTCGGCACGGTGGAGGCGGGCAAGTACGCCGACCTGCTCATCGTTCGAGGGGACCCGCTGACCACGATCACGGACACGCGCAACGCGATTTATGTGATCCGGTCGGGGAAGGTGTACGATCCCGGCGCGCTCTTCGACTCCGTGCGTGGCGAGATGGGGCCGAAGAGCGAGGCCGAGGCCGACTGGTGGAAGGGGAACCTGCGGTTAGGACGGTAGTCGGTCACGCAGGCCACGGGTGTGCGCCCGCGCGGGAGGCCATTAGCTGTCGACCACCTTGGTTCTCTTCCACCGCCCGAGCGCGTTGAACGTGACGATGTAGGTCGTCCCGCGACTTGTAAGCGTGATGCCGTTCCCATCCACCCCGCACACGCTGCACAAACCCCGGCCATTGAAGGTGAGACTGTCGCCGTCGATGTTCGAGTCGAGTCCATTCAGCTCGAAGTCGGTTCCCAAGCCGAGCGGCACGATGCGGAGCGTGTCCGTCTCGCTGCGGATCATGATGCTCCGGTTCGTAGGATCTATGACCAACGTGACCGGGGTCCGCCGCTGGATGGCGTATGATCTGGTGAGCGTAACGTAGCTGCCCACGACGCGCGCGGCTCGCTCCGGTACGGTCCGATCCCGGTACTCGGTATACTGGCCGCCCGCGATCCCAACCATCACACCGATGATCGTGAGCACTATAACGAGCTCGATCAGTGAGAAGCCCGCCGAACTCGTCCGGCTCTCGCGTCGCTGTGGGATCTCGCTCACGTCGATGCTCTTGCTTTCACGGTGTTCGATTCGATGCCCGCTCGGCTCGACTTTCGCCCAGGATCATAGCAGATCCTGTGCCGGTTCGCCTACGATCTTGAAAATGGTTGACCTTCAACCACAAGAGATAGAAGTGGCGCGGTCTTGAACCGCTTCACATACAGACAAGATGGCCGATTCAGCCAAAGTGTCCGCCACTACCCGCCCACTTTCCGGCCGAAGCCGTAGCTTCCGAGGGCTCCGGACGCGGATCCTCAACGCTGCCGGCCGAAGACGCGGAGCTCCGCTCCATCAGTTCTCCGGGCTGACCTCACGGAAGAGGTCACTCATAGGCTGAAGGTGACTGAGGCGGCTCCAGGCCTGGCTGATCTCGCACGGCCGGTACTTCATGTCGCTGTGGTCGCCGTCGAGCACACTCCGGCAGGCCCCGCTAGAACGCTCCGTTTCCGTGCAGCCCAACCCCGCTACGGCGGCGCCCTTCACGTGGATGTGTGCGGCACCGATCGTGGTGATCGTGCCACCCACCAGGATGAGGCCCGTCCATTCGAGCTTGTCGTTGCTTACAAGCACGTCCCCGTTCACGATGAGCAGGCCATACCCTTTGACCCGATCGTCCGTAGTGAGGTCTCCCGTAAACCGAGTTATGGGCCAGGAAGACGCCCCCTTGAAGGTATCGGCATTGGCCGACTGGAAATAATCCATGAAGTCAACGGAGTCGTCGAAGGCAATGACGTCCGAGACGCCGGCAAAGTACGAGTTGTCGAGGAAGTCGCTCCAGTCGATACCCATGCCCGCTAGGATTCCGGTGCCCGTGGCAGCCGTGCTGTCGACCTCCAGACCGTCGCCCTTCATGTGCCACTTATACGGGCAATTCTCGCCGGCAGGACAGTCAGCGTCGGGTAGGGGGAGGTCGAACTGACCGGACGGAATCTGTATGTTCGGAAGGACCAACTCGGAGCCACAGCCGCCGTTCTTCCCCTGCTTCGCCTTGCTGTCGAAGTGGTAGTGTCCGTCGTCTCCTCCGAAGTCGACGCCGCCGGAGGCTGCGAAGACCGATGTGATATCGAAGGGCGGCGCGAGCACAGCGTAAGTGTCGATGGCGCGAATCGTCTGCAAGCCGGCACCCTCGACGTCCTCCACCCTCGCCTCTGACCTCACCCTATAGATCGGTGTCTGCCCGTTGCTCATCACGAAGTCCGAAGTGACGTAGACGTTGGCATTCGTGAGCGCGAACGATTGCGACGGCGGTGGGTCGAGCTCGAGCTCCTCAAGCAAGTCCTCTTCCTCGTCGTCTGCGTCAGCGTAGCACTCCGCAACCGCCGTTGAGTCGGTATAGACGAGCGTGTCCGCGCAAAGGTCCGGGTAGAACTCGAAGACCATCGAGTCCGCGTTCGGCGTCGGATTTGCCGCGAAGTAGAGCGCCAGCCCGGACTCGGCCATGTACAGGGCGCGGACGCTCTGGGAGAACCCCTGTGCCGCGCTCATCTCGCCTCGGGACACCCAGTAGCCGCCCGAAGCGAGGACTGTGAGCAGCATGAGGATCAAGACCGCTGACACCAGCGCGCTCCCCTCCTCACTGGATCTATCACGCTCGAGGCGCGTTGGGATCGTACTCATTGTTCCTCTCCGAGGTTACGCAACGGCACCCCCACCGTCGCATCGTAGTCCAACGTCCTGGTATCCCCACCGGACGGGTTGTCCTTGGTAGCAAACGCCTTGATGCGGATCTCCACGAGGGTGTCGATCTCAGATTGGTTGGTAAGCGCAGACTGCACGGTGCCGTTCTCCAGCACATACTCGAACCCGGAATCAGTGTCGAAGAGACCGGCCAACTCCTGTTCACCGGCCGACGTGATCCGGAAGAGCGCACGGGTTCCAGGCTCGAAAACCGAGGCGCCGAAGCGGTACGTTACTTCACTGTAAGCGATCACCTGAGCGCCGGTATAGGCTTCGGATCCCACATACGAGTAGTAGCCCATGAACCGGCGGTATTGCAGGCTCAAGGTATCGCCCGCTTCTACGAGATTGCCATCCTTGTCGAACTTGTCGGTACGCACCTTGGCGCCGGGGCCCGCGGTGCAGAAGACCGTACTCTCGACATAGAGCGAGTCCTCCCACGGCTGCGGCGAACCGACGTCGTCGATGAACACCCATACGCTGTCCGCGCCGCGGAAACCGAGGCCAGTCTGGTTCTCCGCTGAGTAGAGCGGATCGGTCATGGTCGGCATGTAGATTTCGGCGTCGGGTGCCGGGGGCGGGGGCGGGTCGTTGGGGTTCTTCGACGGCGCAGCCTTGTTCAGGTGGCCGCATACGAGGCCCCACCGGATTGGATAGCGCACGACCACCGAGTCCTGCGTACCCTTGACGACGCCTCCAGGCGGGATCGAACGGAGCTCGCTCGCCACTAGGTCCACCGCTGCCCTGACGTTCCTCTGAAGCGCCATGCGGTCGGCCTGCACGTCGTACAGTGCTCGCTGCGACATCAGGAAGCTTACGGTAGACCCCATGACGATGGCGAACAGGACGAAGGCCACCAACAACTCCACCAGCGTGAAGCCCTTCGCATCGCCCGACTCAGTATCGGCTCGTTCGTCCATCTCTGTCACGTTCGCTCCGCCCGACGCTCTCACGAGCCGCCGGGCTTGAAAATGAACAGCTCGTACTGTTCAGCAGTCGTCTGCGTCAATCCTCCGCCGCTCAGTACGAGGACTCTCTTGATCTCCCTGTTTCCCGTCGCAAGCGAATCCGACATGTCGGAGACCGTCCAATTCACGATGTAGTTGGCTGGGCCGAAGCTCACGGTATCCACGTAGTTACCCACGGCGACGGAGTCGAACGGCAGCACGGAGACGGCATCCAGAACCTGCGCGGCGGCGAACGCCGAGTTGGTGAGGTCGTCACCCCTGCGGGTCTGCCAAATCGAGATAGTATTGAGGGTCGCCACCGCCAAGATGCCTACCGTGAGGATCACGAGGGCAAAGATCACTTCGATCAGCGTGAAACCGCCTCGTTCAGCGCGGTAATGGCTCGGTGAGCCCGCGTGGGTCATCCGAAACCTCTTGCCAGCAACGCATCGACGAAACACCGTGAGGATCCGCAAACCGTGTGCCACCCGTGGTCCGAGCGATAAACCTCATTCCCGCGTATCGACCGTCGGCGAGAGTCCTCGCCCGGACTCCGCCGCGGCAGATTATTTCGTCCAAAGGATATGGTGACGGTGCGGCCCTAGCCACCAATTTCTTCGCTGCGAACGGGCTGTCTCGAATCAAAACGGCCTGCGCACGCTAAAGATTCGCTGACGGGGCAGTGTGGGCCGGAGAATCGAGTTCACTCTGAACGGATCGATGTCCGCCGACCGGGAGAACGGAGGCGGGAACGCCAGCGCGAACCGTCGCTCGTTCAGCACGCTCAGGTCGACGCCGAGGTCGCGATACATGTGCACGGTAGGATCGCGGTCATCGTTCCACATCAGGATGAAGCCCTGCTCGAAGTTGCTCTCGTGCTGTTCGATGAACTGGAGCATCCACTCTCGCCGCAGGGCCTGCCGGAAATCTTCCCGTTCTACGCCCTCGAAGGTGGGCGTCTCGGGCCATGCCTCGAGGGCCTCGTACGCGCTCGGATTGTCGAGCTCGAGCCGGGTGTGAAACGGTATGATGGACTCGAAGCCGGCCTTTCGGATGGTGCTGTGATAGATGTCCAGGTAGCCGCCAGGCTCGATCCGGAGGTTCCCTTCCAGATCCGGATCCAGCCTCATGTTCGGCGCTGGAGCGTCCAGAACGGCGAAGCCTCCATCGGCCAACCGCGCCCTCACGAAGTGGAAGAACTCCCGGCTGTACAGCTTCGAGAGGTTGTAGTCCATTACGTACGGGAAATCGAGATAGATCGCGTCGTACGTTTCCCGAGATTTCCGAATCACTTGAAACGCGTCTCCGAACGCCGTCTGGATCCTCGGGTCATCGAAAGCGCGTCGATTCATGGCCGTGAACGTGGGGTGATCCTTCGCCAAGCCCACCAGCGTCCGGTCCAGGTCGACGTGCAGGATGCTACGGATTCCCTCGTGCTTCACGAGCTCCCGGAGCAGTATGCCGTCGCCCGCGCCCATGACCAGCACTCGCTCAGGTACTTTCCCGTTCAGGATGATCGGCACGTGCGCGAACCACTCGTGATAGATCTCCTCGTAGTCGGAGCTGAGCTGGAAGTCCCCGTTCAAGAAGAGAAACCAGTCCCTCGGCAGCGACGGGTCTTCGGCGAACTTCGTCGAGTACGCATCGATGAGGACGCTTCCCTCGTACACTGAGGTGTCGTGGACCAGATCGATCTTTTGGTAGGGGGAACTTACGCGCACGATGTCCGGCAGCTCGCTGAGGTAGCCAAACGGAGAGCCGATCGCGGCCGCGTCGATATAGAAGTAGTACCGCTTGAGGAAGTACTGCTGGATGTGACCGCCCTGCGAGATCCCGAAGACCAGCACCGCCCCCAACGCCAAGGCAAGCGTCGTCTTCACCCGAAACCGCTGTTTGCGGGGCACAAAACGGTGCAGCACGTACGCGCCCGCCGACAGGTTCACCAGCGCCGTACCGAAACCGATGACCGCCAGGTCGAAGAAGGGTACGAGCGCCAGCGGGAACAGAAGTCCCGCTATCAAGGCTCCCAGGTAGTCCCAACCCAGGACCCGATTCGTGATCTTGCCGTCCTCGGAGGCGTCTTTTCCGAGTTGAATCAAGAGCGGCAACTCGATTCCGCTGAGCACGCCGACCAGTAGGATCATCGCGAGCGAAACGCCAAAGAGGAGAAGGATGTTGCCGCCGCCCGGACCCGCGTAGAAGTACAGGTAGAGAGAGTGAGCGAGCTGGATCACGAGGACCGCGCACGCACCCACGATGCTCAGAAGGAGCTCGACGATGAAGAGCATGTTCCAGCTGCTCCGCGCTGCTCTCGTATTGACCGCGACCGCCCCAAGCCCCAACGCTCCGAGGTAAGCGCCCACGGTCAGGCTGTACCACACGACCGTGTTTCCGGCCATCATCGACATCGTCTGAGCAATGAGCAGCTCGTAGAGGAGGCTACACGCAGACAGAACGATGGTGATCGCCAGGACGGCGCGTACCGCTCCGGGTCGCTCAGCCAACGTTGGGCTCCTCGGATTCGCTTTCGCCGAGCTGGCCACGCGTGTGCACCCTCACGACGGTCTCCTCCGCCCGGAAGGCGACGGTCAGCACCGCGATCGCCACCTCCGCGTCCATCTCCTCGCCGCACGTGAAGATGTCGATGGCCGCGAACCCGTCTTCCGGCCAGGTATGCACGCTCAGATGTGACTCGGCGATGAGGAGCACGCCGCTCACCCCCTCGGGCTCGAACTGATAGAAGTCCTCCGCCACCACGATAGCTTTCGCCTCCCGGGCCGCCCGCAGGAAGATTTCGCGGGTCGGACCCACCGATCGCAGCGTCACGGGGTCACATCTCAGGAAGTCCACGAGGTAGTGCTGACCAAAGTCCGTTCTCGTCGTCACGCGGGCCTCACGATGCCAGGTAGTAGCGGAGGAACAGCTCGTTCACACGGTTGGCGGTCTGGACGAGCACCGCGAGAACCACGAAGAAAAAGGCCTGCACCCCCACGAGAGCGGCATAGTTGCGGCGGCCGGCCTCGTGCACCTTGAATCGCTGCGTGTAGAGGCAGACGCCCACAAAAGCGTTGAGAAGACCGACGAAGAACGTCGTGGGGATGAGGCCGAAGCGGGGGTAGAAGACAAAGGCGAACGCGATCGTGCCGCAGAAGGCGCCCAGGTAGTCGACGCCGAGCACCGTGCGCTCGCAGCCTTCCACTTCATGGCCGCGTAGCTCGATGAGGAGTGGGATCTCGAGGCCTGTGAGGACCCCGATCAGGACGATGAGCAGGTGCGCGAGCACTGAGAAGAGCGTGTCCGGAATGCCCACCGAGTTCATGATCAAGAGGAAGATCACCGAAAATCCGCCCACCACCGTGAGCAGGATTTCGACCTTGAGCAGCGTGGCAGCCGCGTGCTCGAGCCAGCGGCCTTCGGCCAAAAGCGCCCCGATGCCCATCGACAGCATGTAGAGACCGATGGTCACGCTGAACCGGAGTACGGTGTTGCCCAAGAACGCCGACAGGGACTGCCCGAGCAGCAGCTCATATACTATGCTGCAGAAGCCCAGGAGGAACGCGAAAACGTAAATTGTCTGGGCGTGTATCGAGGTTCTCAAATCACTTCCTCAGAAGTTGATACAGGCTCGTATAGTCATCCGTCCAGAGGCGCTGACCCTCCATGGTGTTCTCGGTCGGAGCGACTACGTGGTCGAAGCGGGCCGGGTCGAGCCATTCACGGTCACGCGTCAGTATCATCCAGTCGGAGCCCCAGTTCTGCACCGGGCCGGCCGGCGAGCGGATCCTGATCGCATGCAGCCCCAAGTGATCCGCGACTCGTCGCACGACGGGCTCGAAGTCGAGATGCCAGGTAGAGATCAGGATGGCGATGACGCCACCCGGCGCGAGATGACGGTCGTAGGCCTCGAACGCTTCCTTCGTGAGAAGGTGGAACGGGATTGCGTCGCCGCTGAAGGCGTCCAAGGCTAGTATGTCGAAGTTCTGCGGGGCGTCGCGCTCCATCGACAGGCGTGCGTCGCCCATCACGACATCGATTTCGGCCGGCGAATCCCTCAAGTAGGTGAACAGTGTTTCCGCCAGACGCCGGACCTCCGGGTTGATCTCGTAGAGCCGAATATAGTCCCCCGGCCGCGCGAAGGTTGCCAGAGTGCCGACTCCCATTCCGACGATCCCGATCCGGCGATCTCGGTCCGGCGTGAGCAGCTGAAAGGCCTGGGCCACGCCGCTGTTGGGCGCGTAGAAGCTCGTTGCGAGCCGGCGCCCTTCGAGGCTGGTGAACTGTATGCCGTGTGCGGTCCTGCCGTGCCATAGCGAGAGAGTCTCGTCGGGCCTGCCCTCGGCCTGACGGTATACGGTGAGGACGCCGTAGAAGCTCCTGGACCGCACGACTGCGAGCTCGCCTGCCCGACGGGCATGAATGTTCAACGCGAGCGCAAGGCCTGCCACCGACAGCGTCAGGAGGATGGCAGCCGCCGGGTGCCGGCGGAGATCCAACGTCGATTCCTCGTCGATGAACATTGTGACGAGCGCCAGCGTGGCGACGCCCATCAGCGCGACATGCAGCTCGAGATGGTCGTTGAAGAGCACGGGAGCCAAAAGTGCCACGAAAGCGCCGCCCAGGGCCCCGCCAAGCGCAACGGTGAGGTAGAACCCGGTCAGGTATCGAGGATGCGGCTTGAGGCGACTGAGCTCGCCGTGGCAGACCATGCATCCGATGAACACGACGACCGCGTACACCAAGAGCTGTTGGGGGATGGGTGCGGCCTGTCCCCGGAACATGAACCACACGGCGCAGGCGAGCGCCGGCGCCAGCGCCGCGACGAACCACGAGCGCACGTACCAGCCGTCGCGCTCGAAGGCGATGACGAAGGTCAGTAGATAGAGTCCGAGCGGAAGCACCCACAGGAACGGAACCACCGCCACGTCCATCGTGATCTGATTGGTGACGGCCAGGAACAGCACGGCGGCGCAGGCGGACAGCGCGAGCCACAGCACGCGCGTCCCTGCCGCTGGAGGCGGCTCGTCGGGATCCGGGAGCGCGGCGGCTCCCACTCCGTCTGTCCCGACAGCCCTCAGTCCCCGCAGCGCCGATGCGCCACAGAGCACCACGAAAAGGCAGAACGTCGCCGACCACACCAAGGTCTGGGTGCTCCGCGCCAGTAGGGGCTCGACGACGAAGGGATAGCTCACCAGCGCGAGCAGCGAACCCAGGTTGGAGAGCGCATAGAGTCGATAGGGAGAGCGATCCGGAAGCGCTCGCGCGAACCAGGCCTGGAGCAGCGGAGCCGTCGAGGACAGGACGAGGTAAGGCAACCCGATGCTCGCGGTGAGCAGGAGCAGAATCTGCGCCGTGGGGTGCGCAACCGCGGTCGGTTTCCACGCGTCGGATGGCGTGATCGGGAGCTGGGTCAACGCCGCCGCCAAGAGCGCGAGGTGGACTCCCACCTGTGCGCGAGGCCTGAGCCGTACGATGCTCAAGTGCGCGTAGGCGTAGCCGGCCAGCAGCATCGCCTGGAAGAACAAGATGGACGAAGTCCACACTGCGGGCCCACCGCCGAACCAGGGCAGGATGTAACGCGCGATGAGCGGCTGGACCTGAAAGAGCAGGAACGCGCTCACGAACACGGTTAGCGCATATAGGAGCACGGCTACGAGCCTAGCTCCATGGACGACGCGTGCTCCAGATCTTGGTCGTGGGCCGCGACACGCCGGCCACCAGCGCACCGATGTAGTCCCAGCCCAGGACACGATTCGTGAGCCGGCCGCCATCGGCGATGTCGTTGCCGATGTCGATCGGGAGGGGAAGCTCGATCCCGCTGAAAAGGCCGACGAGCAAGGTCATGGTCAGGGACACACCGAAGAACACGAACAGGCTCGCTCCGTCGACTGCATGCGGAGACGATCAGCGTGATTGCCAGCAACTCACGGACCGCCGGACCTCCGAGTTTCCCCGCAGCGGAATCGTCGAGCGATGTCATCGCTCCGCCGAGTCCGGACGGCAGCCGTCCCGACGGCAGCCGATAGTGTCGATCAGGGAAGCTCCTGAGCCCGTGGTGGGACGGCAGCACCCAACAGCGCAAATCGGTTCGAAGATGGTTCCCTAGCCGAAGGCGGACAAGAACAGGCATGCCATGTCTCGGGGTTCCGCGTCCCCTTGTCGCCTCCGGGCGCCCGATCTAGGCTTTTCGCTGGAAACGAATGTGCTGCCCCAAGGAGCCTCGACAATGAAGCGTGCCCTCACCGCCCTCTGCCTTCCGGCCCTGTGCGTGAATTTATCGGCCTCGCTGTCGGCGCAGACCCCCACCGACTGGACCCGGCCCGAGCGGTCCATCCGGCACGACATCCCTCTGACGAACATGATTCGCAGGGCCTTCGAAGCGGGGACCCGGGACTCCACTGGCGCGCCCGGCGCCAACTACTGGCAGCTCGAGGTCGACTACTCGATCGAGGCTCGCCTCGACCCGTCCAGCGGCACCGTGACCGGCCGCGAGACCGTCGAGATCGCGAACAACAGCCCCGACGCCTTGAACTCGATCGTGCTCCGGCTCGACCAGAACCTTTTCTCGCCCAGCGCGGTGCGCTCGCGGGCGCTCAACGACCTCACCGACGGCACGGTCGTCTCTTCGATCTCCCTGAACGGAGAACCGATCGACCTCACCGCCAGCCCGCCCCGGCGACGTCTTGGCCAGCCGCCACGTCAGCTTGAGATGAACTATGTGACCGGGCTGAACACCACCTCCTCGCTCATCATCTTGAGGGATCCGATTCCCGCGGAGGCTTCGGCGACGCTCGAAATCGAGTGGAGCTTTCGGGTCCCGCCAGCGGAAGGCGGTCGAGGGCTCCGCATGGGGGCCTGGGGCGACTCGCTCTTCCAGGTCGCGCAGTGGTATCCGCGGGTCGCCAAGTACGATGACCTGCGGGGGTGGGATACCGAGCCGTACCTGGGTTCCTCCGAGTTCTACAACAACTTCGGCCGCTTCGACGTGTCTATCGACGTGCCGGCCGGTTGGGTGGTCGGCGCGACGGGTCTTCTTCAGAATCCTGACGATGTCCTCAGTGAGCAGACCCGAGACCGGCTCTCACACGTCGTGGGCTCTGACGAGACCCGGACGATCGTGGGGGTCGAGGACTTCGGGCCCGGGACCGCGACGGCGGACGGAGATCGGCTCGTGTGGCACTTCGTCGCCGACTACGTGAACGACTTCGCTTGGGCGACCTCCAGCCAATACGTGTGGGAGGCGACGAGCGTGGACATCCCCGGTGGGGAGACGATCCCGTTCCAATGGATGTACCTGCCTGGGCACGCCGGCCGCTACGTAGGCGCCGACGCTCGGGGGAGGCACGCGCTCCAGTTTTATTCGGAGCTGTGGATGCCGTATTCGTTCCCGCAGCTCACGATGGTGGACGGGCCGGACACAGGCATGGAGTACCCCATGTTCATCGGGTCTGCTCTGGGTGCCGAAGATCACGAAATCGGACACCAGTGGTGGCCGATGATGGTCGGGACGAACGAAACCTGGTACGGCTTCATGGACGAGGGCTTCAACCAGTACATGAACGTGCTCTCGAGCGCGCACCGGCGCGGCGAGCCGCCGGTCCTAGACGGCGCCGGCCAGTCGTACGGCTTCGTGAGCGGCAACGAGCGGGAGGCGCCGCTCATGTGGAACGCCAACTACGGCGGGCCGATGTACTCGTTCCAGGCATACTCCAAAGCGCCGCTCATGCTTTCCATGCTCGGTGGTATCGTCGGCGACGAGGAGGTGTGGCGGGCGATGAGCGAGTATGCCCACGCCTGGCGCTTCAAACACCCGTCCCCGTGGGACTACATGTTCTTCATGAACCGGGCACTCGATCGGGACCTCGGGTGGTTCTGGTACTACTGGCTCTTCACCACCGAGTCGGTGGACGGATCGATCCAGAACGTCACGTCGTCGGGCTCTGGCACGACGGTCACTGTGCATCAGGACGGTCAGATGCCGTCGCCCGTCGTGCTTCAGGTGCGCTTCCACGCTGACGGACGGACGCCACCGCCGATGCCGAATGCCGAGCGAGTCGACGACCGCACGCTGGTCGTGACCTATCCGGTCGACGTGTGGTTCTCGGGCAGCAAGACTTTCGAGGCAGAGCTGCCCTTCGACGGCGCCGCGATCGAGTCCATCACGCTGGATCCGCGGGGCCGCTTCCCGGACCGCGACCCCAC